>JAMLIA010000026.1 GCA_023954495.1 Thermomicrobiales bacterium
CGCCGACCCGGATATCACCGCCGCCGTCATCGCCGAGATTCCGCGCGGCCTCGCCTTCGCCATGCCGACCGAGCACGAGGTGCGCCTCGCCGAGTTGCTGACGAGCCGGGTGCCGTCGGTCGAGCAGATCCGCTTCACCAACTCCGGCTCGGAAGCGGTCATGATCGCGATCAAGGCGGCTCGCGCCTACACCGGGCGCGGCAAGATCATGAAGTTCGAGGGCAGCTACCACGGCTCATACGACTTCGCCGAAGTCTCAATGACACCACCGGTCGATACCTGGGAGATGGACGAACCGCCCTCGCTGGCCTACTCGGCTGGCACGCCGGACGGTGTCCTGGAGAACGTCATCGTCTCGCGGCTGAACGACCTGGCGCTGACCGAGCGGCTGATCGAGCGCAACTGGCAAGACCTCGCCGCCGTGCTGATCGACCCGATGCCGATGCGCGCCGGCCTGATTCCGGCCGACCTGCCCTTCCTGAACGCCCTGCGTGAGATGACTCGCGAACGCGGTATCGTCCTGATCTTCGATGAGGTCATCGCCCTGCGCAACGCCATCGGCGGCACGCAATCGCTGCTGGGCATCACGCCCGACCTGACGACGATGGGCAAGATCATCGGCGGCGGCTTCCCGGTCGGCGCGGTCGGTGGCTCAGCCGAGGTGATGAGCGTCTTCGACCCCCGGCAGGGCTATCCAAAGGCCCCGCACGGCGGCACCTTCAACGCCAACCCGATGACGATGGTGGCCGGGCTGGCTGCGATGCAGAAGATGACGGCGACCGAATATGAGCGGCTGGCGACACTCGGCGCGCAGCTGCGCGAGTCACTGGCCGAGGCGATGGACGGCGCGCGCATCCACGGCCAGGTCACCGGTGGCGGGTCGCTGTTCCAGATCCATCTGCACGACCGACCGATCCGCGACTACCGCGGCAGCGTCCCGAGCTCCGACGAGCGCGAGCGCGGCGCGCGCCTGCACCGTGGCCTGATGGCACATGGCATCATCACAGCGCCATCGCTGATGGGTTGCCTTTCGACGCCGATGGGTGAGGCAGAGGTCAACGCCTTTGTCGATGCCTTCGTCGCGGCTGCAACCGAAGACTGACGACACCGGAGATGTCGGGAGGGCGCTACCTCCCCACCGTCCCGAAAGGATGATGCATGTCTGACGAACGGTCGCACCGCTCGATTCTGCGCAGCGATGCAGCGCTGGACCTGACCAGCGACTTCTGGATGCATAGCCACTTCCGCGCGATGGCCGAGGTCTATCGCTCGCTGCTGACGCAGGCCGAACTGCTACCCGGCGACCACGTCCTCGATGTCGGCTGTGGCAGCGGCACGCACTTCGCCTGGCTGGCTGCCATCATTGGCCCCGAGGGCAGGATCGTCGGGATCGACTCCGACCCGGAGAATCTCGATCTCGCGCGCAGCCGGATCGCCGGTGAGCCGTGGGCGAATCAGGTCGAGCTCCACGCAGGCCCGATGTCGCCACTCCCCTTTGCCGATGGATCATTCGATGCTGTCTGGTGCGCCGGATCGCTGCAATACGTCGCCGACCCGGTCGGTGCGATCCGCGATATGGTCCGCGTCGTCCGACAGGGCGGCAAGGTCGCGATTCAGGATGTCGAGATGCACCCGATGCTCCTCGGCCCGATGCCGGACAACCTGCTCATCGCGCTAAAGGACTGCCTGCCGCGTGGCGAGACCGGCACCGATGAAGGGTATGTCGACTGGTTCACCGGCCACAAGCTACGCGGCTATCTGCTGGAGGCCGGCGTGCGTGAGGTGCGTGGCTACCTCCGCATGCGCGAGTATGTCCATCCGCTGACGACCGATGAGCGTCGCTTCCTGGATGTCGCGATCCCCTATCTCTGCACCGAGTCGCCGGGCATCCCGACACTGCGCGCCGAGCAGCAGGCAGCACTCAGCCAGCTTGTCGAGCCGGCCAATGACGCGCCGATCCTGGCGCAGCCGGACTTCCAGTTTGTTGAAGGACGGGCGCTGGCGGTCGGCGTTCGATAGTCGGACAATATCGCCGCTCAGAGGGTGACGGAGCGAAGACATTAAGGGGAAGAGGACGAGGGATGCAACCACGGGTCGTGGCAGTTAGCCGGAGCGCGACACACTCAATGACGAAACCAACACAGCCGGAGATTCGATTGCTCGCCGGTCTTGGTGTCGATGGCGATACTCACGCCGGTGTCTCTGTTCAGCATCGTGCACGCGTCGCACGCAACCCGGATCAGCCAAACCTGCGTCAGGTGCATCTGATCCACGAGGAACTATTCGCAGAACTCCTGCCGAAAGGCTTCGCGATGGATGCTGGCGTGATGGGCGAGAACGTGACAACCCGTGATCTCGATCTACTCGGCCTGCCAACCGGCACACGGCTGCGTCTTGGTGACGAAGCGTTGATCGAGATTACCGGGCTGCGCAATCCATGCGCACTGCTCGACGACATTCAGCCAGGTCTGATGAAGGCAACGCTGGATCGCGACGAAGAAGGCAATCTCATTCGGAAGGCCGGGATCATGGCCGTCGTCCTCACCAGCGGTGTTGTCCACCCAAATGATCCAATCGAAGTCATTCTGCCGGAGGAGCCGCACACACCCCTTGTTCCGGTCTGATCACGCCGGTGGCTCACAACCTGCGGCGGGGAAGATGACGTAGCACGCAATCTGGAAGTGAGCAGGGGCATGGTTCAATCGGCCGACCGCATCCTCGTCCGGCTCCACGAACGGCAAGTTCCCTACCGACTCTTGTCGATTGTGCCCGGGCCGACGCCGACATCCCATCCGAAGCTGACGACGATCGCATTTCGCAGTGGCCGCGGCATCTGGACGCTCGTCGTCATCCGGCTCGGAGACACGATCGACCTCGCTCGCCTTGCGCGCGTCATCGGCGTCCGGCCCGCTGACCTCACGCCGATCTCCGCCGCAGATGCGCACGACGCGCTGGGCTACGATCTGGATAGCCTCGCCCCGATCCCGCCAACAAACCAGGCGCGCGTAATCTTCGACGAGGCCGTCGCGCGGCTCGACATCGCCTGGTGCGGATCGGGCCGCGCCGGTCAGACGCTCGAAATCCGCGTCCACGACCTGCTCGCGATCGCAGGGGGCCGCGTCGTGCGGCTGGTTCGTGATTAGCGGGGCGACCACCATGGGCACGTAGCTGCATTGGACAGCATCCGACGGGTGGGAGATCTCTCACTGCGGTTCGAGATGACAGAGGAAAGGGTCGGCTGTCGGATCGGGCCACTTGCCATTGCTGGCACTGGTCGATCCGCTGGACTGGCAATCAGCATCGTATCCTGTCATCTCGAACCGCAGTGAGAGATCTCCCACCCGTCGGATGCAATCCAATGCAGCTACGTGCCCTCGCTGCTGAAGTCACCAGTCGACACGGGCGTTTGCGATTACCCCTCAACCACAATCGTCCCGACCATGCCCTGCGCGGCGTGCTCGGTGCAGGCGTAGGTGTAGGTGCCGGGGACGGTCAGGCGCACGTTGAAGCGTTGGCCGGGTTGGAGCAGGCCGGAGTCCCAGACGGGCGCGCGCTCCGGGAGTGCGGCCACGCCGGGGAGTTTGGTCGGATCGCAGGTCGCTGTGTGGGGGGCGCTGCCGGTCGCGAAGAAAGTGACGGTGTCGCCGACGCTGACCGTCAGATCGGCGGGATCGAACGACGGCGCATCGGTCATGTTGATAGTGAACGCTTGCGGGCCGACTGCCGTTGGTGACGCAGATGGCGTCGCATCGTCGCCTCCTCCGCATGCCCAGACGAGCGGGGTGAGCGCCATGCCGACTGCAATTCGAACGAATGCGCGCCGATTGACCACCTGCGCCAAGCAACCCTCCACATCATCGACGACGTGCAAATCCTGGCAAGGATTGTGCTGTGTATCCATCGGTCGACGTCAGCAAATGCGAAGTTTCTCGCATTGCAGTTGCCGCCAAGCCCGGTTATTCTAGACAATAGCCGTGTGGTGTCTGCAACATGACGCCGCTGCCGATTGGCAGCACGGCCAAGAGGCATGTCGCAATCGTCCACCAGGGAGGGCGGAATCTATGGCGTTTGAGCTTCCGAAACTACCGTATGCAGAAGATGCACTCGAGCCCAACATCGATAAAGAGACGATGAGCATTCACCATGACAAGCACCATGCTGCTTATGTCAATAACCTGAATGCTGCCGTCGAGGGCACCGAGTTCGCCGATATGGCAATCGACGATCTGCTGCGCAACATCAGCAAGGTCCCGGCGGACAAGCAGACCGCAGTTCGCAACAATGGTGGCGGCCATGCCAACCACACCATGTTCTGGGAAATCATGGGCCCGGATGGTGGCGGCGCGCCGACCGGCGATCTGGCAGACGCGATCAACAGCACCTTCGGCAGCCTTGATGAGCTGAAGTCCAAGGTGAACGCGGCCGGCGCTGGCCGGTTCGGCTCCGGCTGGGCCTGGCTGATCGTCAATGGCAGTGGCGAACTTGAGGTCATCAGCACCGCCAATCAGGATAGCCCGCTGATGGATGGCAACTATCCGCTGCTCGGCGTCGATGTCTGGGAGCACGCATACTACCTCAAGTACCAGAACCGCCGCCCGGACTACCTCGCCGCCTGGTGGAACACCATCAACTGGGACGCGGTCGCCGCACGCTACGCCAAGGCGAAGGCGTAACACCTGGCTGATTGATTCGGTGAGGGCGGGCGGCCCTCACCACCGCCCAAAGGGCATCCACCCCCTCTCCCAACGTTGGGAGAGGGGGTGTCATTTTGCTGGAGGAGTGGCTGCCGTGGTACGGCACCCCTCTCCCCGCGGGAGAGGGGCGGGGGGTGAGGTCCCTCAGTCATCCAGACCGGCGATGGTCGCGGCGATCTCGGCGGCGAGTTCGGTGGGACGGTGGAGGGGGATGGCGGGCGACGTTTCAGAGAGCCAGACAAGCCGACGGTCCGGCGAGCGACGCAGGCCCATGAGCGCGGCGTCGGCGCTGTGCTGCAGGCGGGTAAGGTCGGCGCGGACACGCTCGTCGTCCGACGATCTATCAGCCAGCACAAGCGCGACCGGTGCAACGATCGCTTCGAAATAGTTCGCCAGCTGATACGCGCGGAATGCCTGCACGATCCGGTGCCGATTCTCCGGAGACAGTCGCGGGCTGACGCTTTCATCGTCATGTACCCGAACCGTGCTCAGCATGATGTCATCAAGCTCGGCGCGCCAGGGTACGTCAAGATGTGCCCTCATCCGGCTCAGGAATCCGCTACGGGTCAGCTCGCCAGGCTCCTCGGTCGTGTCCGAATCATCCGGCTGCGCCATCACGCCGCCATTCACCAGCACGACGGCGCTGACGCCATACGGGTACAGGCCGGCGTAGGCGAGCGCGACCTCGGCACCCCACCCGTGCCCGACGATGACCGGCAGCCGGAGGTTGAGCGCTTCGGCCAGCTCGCGATTGTCACGCACGATCCGTTCGATGTCATAGTCGGCGTCCGGCGAATCGCTCTCGCCATGACCGCGCTGATCGACCGCGATCACGCGCCTGTCGCCGCCAATGATCGGTCCAACGAGATCCCAGATGTGTCGCGATGATCCCAGCCCGTGAATCAGCAACACTGGCGGGCGAGCGTCCCCGCCTGCCCACTCATGCCAGGCCAGGCGCACACCGTCAACATCAGTTGCGCCATCCCGCTGCTCAACTCCGCTCATCACCCCACCCTCTCCACAGGACATGTGCTGCCGCTTGACACCGCTGCAATGGTGGCACCGAACGGGCGCAACAACCAACGCTTGTCGCTGCATCGCCGCTCAAATCGCAGAAACACCACCGCCCGTTGCCTGTGCAGCGGGCGGTAGGTAGCTCATTCTGTTTCAGCGAGGTTACGGGATCGGTGTTGGCGATGCGGACAGTGGCCGGGCGGTGGCCGGAGCCGGGCGAAGCTGCTCGACGAACGTGACGATGGCCGTGATGTCGTCCTGAGTCAGCGTCGCGACATGCTCGGTGATCTTCGTCGCGATCTGCTCATTAGTCAGACCGGCGAACGTCGTATCCACCAGCGTCTTGTAATCGCCATCCGTCAGTGCCGCGATCTCTTCGGCCGGCAGGTTGGCGATGGCGATGTGCCGCTTGAGCGCCTCACTGACCAGCGCGTTCATCTCGTCAGCCGGGACCTCCGCGTAAGCTGGGTCCTTGGCAATCACTGCGGCCACAACATCGTCGACCGTCTGATAGGTCGGTGTCGTCGGCTCAGTCGGTTCCGGCGTTGCCGTCGGTTCGGCCGGCTCGGTTGGCTCCGGCGACGGAATCGGCGTTGGCTCAACGGTCGGCTCGGTCGTCGGTTCTACGGTCGGCTCCGTTGTCGGGCTTGGCTCGACGGTCGGCTCAGTCGTCGGCAGCGGCGTTGGCGTTGCCTCAACAGGCGCGGTTGGCTCCGGTGTCGGCGTGACCGCAGGTTCGGTCGGTTCCGGCGTTGGCGTCGGCTCGACAACCTCGTCCGTCACGTCCGGCGTCGGCTCGACAGGTGGGACCGGCGGTACGGCGGGCACCGGGTCGCTGCCAAGGTGATAGACCTCGACCGAGTTGTTGCGATCCAGGCCGAGCGCGGTGAACGCTTCCCAGTTCATTTCAATGACCCAGTGGGCCAGCCAGCTGCCCAGGTGCGGGTCGGCGACCATGTCACCGACGGTGCAATCGATCGTCACACCGTTGGCGGAGAGGCGCAGCTTGTAGCCGGGGATGTAGCCCGGTCGCACGCAGTAGTAACCGTTGGGATCGTCCTGCCACCCCGGAGCGATCAGGTTCCAGCTCTCGTACAGCCGGAGCGTGCGCTCCCACCAGGCGCGGTCGTAGCTCGGCGAATAGTAGGCTGAGTGCCCTGCGCCGAGGAGCTGCCCGACTTCGGAGCCAGGTGCTGGCGTGACCGGTGCCGATGGGTACTGCGCCAGCAGTGTGTCGCGCATCTGCACGACCTTCTCGACGAAGACCTGCTGGGCCGGATCGTTGTCATCCGGCTGGCCGCCCGAGTAGTAATCGGCAACGATGTCAGCGAAGTTCAGCGACTGCGGGTTCCAGCGGGCGACGTCGCGCGCGGCGTAGGCAGCGTTCAGACCCGGATCGGACATGACCGTCTTGATCGTGATCTCCTCATCGGAGACCTGCAAGCGGGTCATCGAGCCGTCGGAGCCAGCGACAACCGCGTTGATCGCCGTGTTGGTGTTGGTCTGCGTCTGCGTGTCGGTCGGCTCGGCGGTCGCGGTCGGCTCCGGTGTGATCACCACCTCAACGGGTGGCGTGGTCTTTGAGGTCGTCTTCGTCGTCACCGTGCCGGACTTGGCGGTTGCCGCAGCCTTGGCCTTTTCCTCAGCCAGCTTCTCGGCGGTCGACTTCTCCGGGACACCCAGCTCCATCGCAGCCTCAGGCCGCAGGCCGAGGATGCCCTTGCCGCCGTTCTTCAGCGTTGCGGACGGGTTGCCGTTTGATGCAACCAGCTCGATCGCTGCCAGCAGGTGCGGATCGATCAGATTCGCTGTCGCGGCAGCAACGATCTCTTCACCGAACGGGATGCTGCTGGCCAACGGCACCAGCGACGGGTTCGTCGGCTGCGACAGGTTGCGCCACAGGCGATAGTGCAAGCCGACATCGGTCGATTCGACGCGCGGCCCCTCTGGCGCGTTCGGTCGATAGACCAGCACGCGGCGCTCGAAGGCCTGAATCATGACACGTTCCGGCTGGCCGCCAATCGTCGTATCGAGCCAGTACGGCTCAGTCAGCGGATGACCCAGCAGATACAGGTCGGGATAGGGCTGATTCGACGCCCAGGTGTTGAATGGCTCAGCGATGTTGTGGGCGGTGACGGCATCAAACGCGCCGATCGAGACGATCGAATCAGCGACTGCGCCGAGCGTGACAACGCCGGATGCATCCACCAGCGCCGTCACCATCGCGTCCGGTGTGGCGGAACGCGGAACGACCGAGTCGTGCTCAACCAGTCCGAGGCCGGAGCGCGTTGTCGTCGGAGTATCAACTGAAGCGAGCGGCGCGAGTGTCGCGTAGGTCAGTGCCTGTGCCTGCGCCGCATCACCGACGACGGGGATCGTCGCCCGGCCACGCTTGACCTCGACATCATCACCGAACGGGATTTCGCCGGTCAGCATCTCGCGGACGAGCGAAGCGGGAACGACGTACCACGGGTTTGATTGGTCTTCAGAAGGATCGGGAATATCGAGGCGACCCTTTTCGTAATAGACCATCGAGCGCAGACCAGTCGGGCTGTCCTGCTGATACTCAACTGCAAGAGCAAGCGGCTGCTCGCCCCATAGCCACGGCTGGCCGGTGAGCGCGGCGTCACCGTCGCCTTGTTGCCAGGCCGCCTGAATCGCCGGGTTCACCTCTGGTGCGGGCGCAACCGAAGTCGTTACCGGCAGGTCTTCCTCAGCGCGGGCAATGAGTGCGGATTGCAATGGTGCGATCAAAGCGAGGAGCAATGCGAACGTCACGACAATCGTTCGCAGCCACGCCGGTGGGTGAAACGTCACAATGATCCTTCCCGCCACAGGATTGCACAGCATCGTGCAGCATCCGTGGTTGAGCGTTCTTGCTTGACAGCATACCGGTATCAGCGCCATTCGTCATCCCTGCAATCATGACGACAAGGCAATCTGCCAATACCGGATGGCCCGTGGATTGTACCGAGGAGGCTTCCCATCAGCCAAACCAACGCTGCCACGCAACAGATCACGCAGGCATACTTGCCCGCAGAACGGTTGCTCTACCGTTTACAACGAACGAAGTCGGGACAAGGATGCATACATGCCGCAGTTCATCACGGTTGCCCGGGCCGAGGAGATCCCGGTCGGGACGCCGAAGCAGGTCTTTGTCGAGGATCAGCCGATCGCAATCTGCAACGTCGACGGCGAGTTTTTCGCCATCAGCGACATCTGCACCCACGATGCCTACTACCTTTCATATGGCAGGCTCGATGGAGATGAGATCGAATGCCCGATGCACCGGGCTGTCTTCAACGTCCGTACTGGTGAAGTGGAAATTCCGCCGGCGGAGAAATCACTACGCACATTCGCTTGCCGCGTCGTCGATGGCGAGGTGCAGATCGAGGTCTAACTCATCACAATGCCAGAGGCTTGTCCTCAGTGATCCAGCGCGCCACCCGGCCGGTCCAGACCGGGCCCAGCACGCCAATCGCCATCCATATAAACGCTTCAACCGTGATGCTCATACGCGTTTCGTCGGGTCCGGGATCACTGTAATCGCCAAGCACGAACATGGCGATCCACTGGATCAGGACGGCAGCGAGCCAGATCAGCCAGACGTGTCGCGGTCGGAACACGAAGCCGACCGCGAGCGCCACAACTGGGAGCAGCAGCAGCGGCAGAATGTTGTCCGCGTCCGAATTCCAGACAACCCAGAAGATCGGCGCAATCAGCACCAGCATCGACAGCCAGTGCTCGCGCGCGGCGGTAGACAGCCATGCAGATAGATGCAACGACCGTGTCATGGTGCCCTCCTTGTCCATTCCACGAGGAGCCTACGCCCGGACGAATGTCACCAGCGCAATACGCGGCTCGGCACTATGTCAGTCTCGTATCAGACCGGCGGTCGCGCGTCCGCCCATGGTGCCGCTGCCTCGAACGCTGCCGAGGCGCGCAGGCACAGGTCGTCGCGATGCCACGGAGCGACAATCTGCAGACCGACCGGCATGCCTTCGGACGTGAACCCGCAGGGAACCGACGAAGCCGGCCAGCCGGTGACATTGAATGGGAACATGAACGGCCAGCGCCCGCCGGAGAGCTGCTGAACCGACTGTCCGTCGATATCACCTGGCTGACTGTCATACGGCCAGGCAACGCAGGGCATCGCCGGGGTCAGCAACAGGTCGTACTGATCCATGAACGCACGCGCCTGATCGTAGAACGCGGCTCGCGATGTCAATGCGCTGAGCAGCTCGCCGGTCGTGATGTTCTTTCCGATTTCAATAATGGCTGCCATGCTCGGATCAACCCACTCCGGGCGATCCGCCACCTGCGGCCCGTACTTGGCAGCGATGCCGGAACGATAGAGGATCGCGTGCCAGTCGGCGGGAATGTCCCAGCCCGGGTTGGCCTCCACAACCTCGCAGCCGAGATCGGCGAAGCGCTGCGCTGCCGCCTCGGTCAGTGCACGAATCTCCGGATCGACCGGCGCGTAGCCGAGGTCGGCGCTCCAGGCGACACGCAACCCCTTCAGGTCGCCGTCGCAGGCGGCCAGGTAGTCGTCCGGCTGCGCGTCGATCGAGAGCGGGTCGCGATGGTCCGGGCCGGCCATCACCGACAGCAGCAGCGCCGAGTCACGGACCGTCCGCGACATCGGGCCGACGTGCGAGCGCGTCGTCCAGTAGTCGGCGCTGGGCCAGAACGGCACCCGACCGAACGACGGCTTCAGTCCATAGATGCCACACAGCGCTGCCGGGATGCGGATTGACCCTGCGCCGTCCGAGCCGAGCGCCAGGGGCCCAGCACCAACGGCGACTGCCGCACCGGCTCCACCACTGGACGCACCCGAGGTGCGCTCGAGGTTCCACGGGTTGCGCGTCGCCTCCATCAGCAGGTTGTCGCACATGTCCTTGTGGCCGAACGCAGGGGTGTTGGTCTTGCCGAAGATGATGGCTCCGGCATCGCGGATACGCTCGACCGAAGGGGCATCGAAGTCCGGCACGTTGTTCTCGAAGAACTTCGAGCCGTTCGTCATGCGCATGCCCTTGGAGGCGAACAGGTCCTTGATCGAGACGGGGATGCCGTGCAGCGGCCCGAGGTCGTCGCCGCGAGCCACTGCCGCTTCGGCCTCACGCGCGGCCGCCAGTGCCCCATCAGCGTCGAGCGTCATGAAGGCGTGGACCGAAGGTTCGGCTTCAATGCAGCGAGCCAGCACCGCCTCCATCAGCTCGACCGGCGAGAGCCGCTTGGCGCGAATCTCTTCACGGAGCTCCGTTGCCGGTGTGAAGCACAGGTCAGTTGTTGACGACATGATTTCTCCCCTCCCGTTCCCAACGTCTCGATGCTCAGGCGAGCGACGCGTACCACTCGCGGACAACAGCAGTGATGCCCGGGCCGTCGAGCTGGTAGTGCGCATACAGCGCTGCTGGTGGGCCGATCACTGCAAACTCGTCGTAGATGCCGTGGCGCCGCGATCCCCTCCTCGGCCAGCACCTCGGCAACTGCAGAGCCCAGCCCGCCGGTGATGTTGTGTTCCTCGACGGTGATGATCCGCCCGGTTTCGCGAGCGGCGCGGATGATGGCCTCGCGATCCAGCGGACGAACCGTGTGCAGGTCGAGCAGGCGGCAGTCGATCCCCTCGCTCGCCAACGCCTCGACCGCCTCGACTGCTGCCGCCATCGTCAGGCCGTTCGTGATAATAGTCAGGTCGCTGCCGTCGCGATAGGTGATCGCCTTACCAAACTCAAAGTCCGGCACGCCCTCGTGGTAGACGACCGGCTCCCGGCCGCGACCGAGCCGGAAGTAGATCGGCCCCGGCCAATTGAGCGACGCTTCGATGCCGGCCTGAATCGACGGCGCATCGGCTGGGCAGAAGACGGTCAGGTTCGCCATCGTCCGGGTGATCGACAGATCCTCCAGCGCGTGGTGGTTCGTGCCGTAATAGCCCATCGTGATGCCGGCGTGGTGGGCCAGCACGCGCACCGGCAGGTCGTTGTAGGCCAGGTCGGTGCGGATGTGCTCGGCAGCGAGCAGCGCGACGAACGCGGCGAAGGTGCCAATGAAGGGCATTTTGCCGCACGCCGCCATGCCGGCCGCGACCGAGACCATGTTCTGTTCGGCGATGCCGACGTTGACGAAGCGCTCCGGCCACTCCTCGGCGAAGTCGCTGAGACGATTCGAGTGCTTCAGGTCGGCGGTCAACCCAACGATCTCAGGATGCTGTCCAGCCAGCCCGGCCAGTACCCGCCCGGAGACAGCCTCCGTCGTCTGTTTCGCCGAGGTTGTCAGGCTCCAGGAGCGCTTGTCGTGCAGCTCGGTTGGCGGCGCAGCGCTGGGTGGCGTAACAATCGAGACGGGCGCGGTGGCGCTGGTGCGCTCACTCGCCGGCTTCGCGCGCGCGATCGTCGCCCGCTCGGCGCGATGCTGTCGCGCCCAGTCGACGTGATCGCCGTAGGCGGGGGCCGGATCGTCGCCGACCAGCTCGGCCATCGCCCGGTCGTAGTCCTCGCCGAGTAGCAGGCCCAGGTGCCACTCCCGCGAGAGGTCCATGAACGACAGGCCGTAGCCTTTGCGCGTGTGGGCAATGATGCAGAGTGGTCGCGGGTCGGTCCGCTGATCGAGCGCGTCGAACGCATCGACCAATGCGCCGAGGTCGTGGCCGTCGATCTCCCAGACTTCCCACTTAAAGGCGCGGAACTTGTCGGCCAGCGGCTCGATCGGCATGACTTCTTCGGTGAAGCCGTCCAGCGACATCTGGTTGCGGTCGACGATGGCGACGAGATTCGAGAGCTCGAAGTTACCGGCGGCCATCATGGCCTCGTAGTTCTGACCCTCATTCATCTCGCCATCGCCGAGCAGGCAGTAGACGCGATAGTCCAGCCCGTCCATCCGCCCGGCCAGCGCCATACCGGCCGACACTGAGAGGTTGTGGCCCAGCGAGCCGGACGAGAAGTCCGCGCCGGGGATCAGCTTCATATCGGGATGGTCGCCGAACGGGCTGCCGACACGGGTGTAGGTATCGAGGAGCGACGGCTCGTAGTAGCCCAGATCGGCGAGCAGCGGATACTGTCCGACAGCGACGTGCCCCTTGCCGAGCACCAGGCGGTCGCGATTCTCCCAGCGTGGCTCCTCCGGTCGAATGCGCAGCGTGTGATAGTAGAGCGCCGAAAAGATCTCGGCACAGGAGAAGACGCTCGTGTAGTGCCCGCTCTTGGCAATCGCGATCAGCCGCAGCGTCTCTGTCCGCACGAACTTCGCACGGTCGGCCAACACCGCCAGCAATTGTTCGCGTCCCGCAGTGTCGGTCGTTGTAACCTGCTCGTCCCGCATTGAACTCTTCCTCCCTCAGGCGTCTGCACGCCGACTATCCCTCGCCGTGAACCTCTCGCACCCTGGCGAACGCGGCATCGGTGCGCTGCAGCGCCTCGGCCACGTCATCTTCAGTGAGTGCTGTCGAGAGGAACCAGTTGTGCCAGGGGTGCATGTAGACACCGCAGCGCGCAGCCTCGGCACTAAACGTGAACGCGCGCTCGAACTCGGTGTCCTGAACAAAGCTCATGAATGGGACGGTGACCGGGCCGGTCTGGCGGATGCTGAGCCCATGAGAAGCGGCCTGCGCCGCCAGACCTTCACGGAGCACCGCGCCGACGCGCTCCATCTGGTGGATGCCGTCGGTCTCTCGCAGCGTCTGAATCGTCGCGATCGAGGCAGCCATCGGCACGCCGGAGAACCAGTAGGAACCGGTCGAATAGATGCTCGCGGCGGCGTCACGCGCTGCTTCGTTTCCCAGCACTGCCGCGAGCGGCTGGCCGTTCGCGATCGCCTTACAGTAGGTCAGCAGATCGGGCTCGACGCCGAGCGGCGCCCAACTGCCGCCCATGTCGATACGGAATCCGGCGCGGATATCATCGAGGATAAGCAGTGCGCCGGTGTCGTCGCACACGTCGCGCAGCCCGCGTGCGAACTCCGGATCGACAAGCTCCTGGTCATACCAGGCATCGTGGCGGAACGGCGTTACGAGCACAGCAGCCAGGTCGGTACCAGCCTGACCCGCCGCCGCGTGGACACTCTCCAGATCGTTATAGGTATAGAAGAGCTGATTGGCGCGATCTTCCGGCGTCACCCCAGCGCCGCGCGGCGTGCACCAGGGTGCAGCACCGTGATACGCGCCGGTCGCGCGCAGAATCGTCTTGCGGCCGGTGTGCGCGCGTGCCACCGATACCGCGTAGGTCGTGGCATCGGTGCCGTTCTTGGCGAACCACGCCCAGTCGGCGTGCGGGGTGATATCGACCAGCAGCTCGGCAAGCTCGACCCAGCGCTCGGTCGGGCCATTGAAACAGTCCCCCTGCGCCTGTTGCCTGGCAATCGCGTCGACGACAGCAGGATGCTGATAGCCAAGCACGATCGGCCCGAAGCCACACATCAGATCGATGTACTCGTGCCCGTCGACATCCCACAACCGGCTGCCCTGCCCGCGCGCGAAGAACTGCGGAAAACCCTCCGGCAATCGCGCCGTGGACTGATGCCCGTAGACACCTCCCGGCACAACCGCCCGGGCACGCTCCTTCAATGCCGCATTGTGCTGCAGGTGCGCCTCCCCAACGCTGAGATTCTCCCGACCCGCCACATTCATCCCGCCTGACCTGTCCTCACTTACCGCTGCTGCGGCATCAACGCTTATTCGCCGGCTAGCCACCGGCGCGGATTCTCGACCAGCATCGTGGTGATCTCTTCGTCGGAGAAGCTAACCTCACGCAACATCACCGGTACCCCCTCAAGCACGTAGGTGTAGCCGGGGCCGCCATAGGCGGCGCGCTCGGAGATATGGCAGATGTCCTGAGACAGCAGGATCTGGTTGAGGTAGCCACGGTTGGCCAGCTCGCGCACGCCGTTGATCCGGCGTTGCTGATCCCAGCCCAGGCGTGGATCGTTACGATCGAACTCGACGTATGCGCCGCGCCTGGCAACTGCTTCGTGGAAGTCCGAGTGCGGATAGTGGTCGCAGTGGGAGACGACGACCCGGCGCAGGTCGGTGCCTTCCTCCTCCAGGATGTCCAGCAGATCCAGCCCGACCGGCGCGAAGTTGGCGTGCAGCGACATCGGCATGCCAGTGATGCGCTGGGCGCGCGCAGCACCGCGCAACGCCCGCTCTTCCAGCGGCGTCACCCACTCGCGCTCGCAGCCGTTCTCGCCGATGACACCCGGATAGATGCCGGTGTCGCCGACGCCATGTTCGATTTCGGAGATGATCCAGTCGGTGATCGCGCGCACCGACGATTTCTCGACCGCCGGATCGATGTAGGGATTGCGGTAGTAACCACAGCCCATGATGATGTTGAGGCCGGTCTCTTCGGCGACCCGTCGCAGCATCTGCGGATCGCGACCGAAGCAGTCCGTCGTCAGATCGACCAGCGTCGATCCGCCGGCATCCTTGAATTGCTGCGCCTCGATGATCGCCAGCTCGAGGTCATCGAGATAGCCATCGCGGCTGCGACTCATCCGGTAGAGGTCGAGCTGCAAATGTTCGTGCGGCAGGGTGATCCCCAGGTCGTCGCCGGATACCGGCCCGGTTACCGTCATGACTGATGTCGCCACTGCTCCCCCTGTCTCCGCACGATTGCCGACCGGCAATCTGCGCGTCTATCTCTCCAGGCCCACGAAGGGCCAGATCTCCCCAATTTCGTTGGCGGCAGCGATGGTCTGCTCAATGATCTCCGGGTTGTGATGGATGTTCCGGTAAGCCGGAGACACCACACTCACCGCACCGATGACTTGCCGCTTCGGTCCGCTGATCCAGACCGGCGCGGCGACGGCGACGACCTCGTCGGCAGACTCCTGGTCGTTGATCGCGTAGCCGCGTTCGCGAATCAATCGGAACTCATCCTGCAGTTGCGCCAGATCGGTGATGGTGTGGTCGCCGAGCTTCGGTGTGCCGCGCTCGACCAGCACGCGCAGGGCTTCATCCTCGGGCAGGTTCGCTAGCCACACCTTGCCGCCGGCGGTTGCGTGCAGGACAAGGTCTTCGCCGAAGTAGTCGACCACCTTGACGCGCCGCGGGCTCTCGGCCTTGGCGACGAGCACGAGCCGCCCATTCTGGAGCCAGTTCAGCTCGGCGAGCTCCTGCGATGAGTCCGACAGGCGGCGCAGGATAGGCAAGACCAGGTCGTACATCTCCATTGAGCGCACATGCCGGAAAGCGAGGCCCAGCAGGCGGGTCGACAGGCGGTAGTGCTGGGTCAGCTCGTCTTTATAGATGTAGCCGTGCGCGGACAGGCTGGTGAGGATGCGGTGGATCAGCCCCTTGTTGATGCCCATTTCGGTGCTGATGTCAGTCACGGTGCAGCCTTGCGGCGAGCCAGAGAGCATCTCAATAATCGCCATCGCACGTTCCACCGCTGAGACGCTGGAATGCGATGCCACCTCAATCCGGGGCCTGCTACGTGATGATTTGCGGTCGGCCATCGTCACCCTTCGATCTTCGCTTCATGCCATCCGGCACACAGAAGAGATCGCTCACCATGCCGGTAATCGCACAGTAGATCATGGGTCGCTGGCGGTCTACATAGGCGCTGTACGTGCTTGAACGGTTGACCCGGCGGAAGCCGGAATTGCAGCTGCATTGACAACAACGCACAACGTTTTTATACTGCCGTTGCCAATAGTAACGCTGTTACCTAACGAAACGCAATCTCAACTCGCGCAGCACACGCCGCTATGCAGTCGAGATCAGCAGTACCACCGGGGTGCGTCAACGCATGGGTCGCACCGTCCAGCGCAATGCCAGGAAGGACAGCTGATGTCAGCCGGCACACCATCCGTCGAGATTCCACGACACGGCCGCCGAAGCGAAGAGCTGTGGGGCGAGATGGATGCGGCTCGCGAATCTGATGTCGCCTGGCATTCGGGTCGCGTCGCCGCGCTCGTCTATCTGCCGGGCGACGATGTCGCGCAGGTGGCTCGCGAAGCCTATCTGCGTTTCTTCTCGGAGAACGGTCTGTCGGCGCGGGCATTCCCCAGCCTCGCACGCTTCGAGGACGAGGTTGTCCGGATGACCGCCACACTGCTACACGGCGACGAGCACGTCGTCGGCAACATCACATCCGGCGGCACGGAAAGTATCGTGCTGGGCCTGAAGATCGCGCGCGACAAGGCGCGAGTCGATCAGCCGCAGATCGCGCAGCCGCAGATGGTCGTGCCGGAAACGGCGCACCCGGCCTTCAACAAAGGCGCGCATCTGCTGGGTATCGAGGTTGTCCGCGTGCCGGTCGGTACCGACTTCCGAGTACGAGCTGCCGACATCGAGGCCGCCATGACCGAGA
Source organism: Thermomicrobiales bacterium (assembly GCA_023954495.1). Lineage (NCBI taxonomy): Bacteria > Pseudomonadati > Thermomicrobiota > Thermomicrobia > Thermomicrobiales > Thermomicrobiales bacterium. The sequence goes on from JAMLIA010000026.1 coordinate 17,015, forward strand.
ACACCATCCTTGTCGCCGGATCAGCCCCGAACTATCCATACGGCATGGTCGATCCGATCCCCGAAATGGCAGCGCTGGCTGCCGAGCGCGGGATCAGCTTCCACGTCGACGCCTGTATTGGTGGCTTCTTCCTGCCGTTCCTGGAGCGATTGGGCAACCAGGTCATCCCATTCGATTTCCGCGTGCCGGGTGTCACCACGATCTCCGCCGATCTGCATAAGTACGGCTTCGCGGCGCGCGGTGCCTCGACGATCCTCTGTCGCAACGACGAGATCGGCCAGTATCGGATTACCACGTTCACCGACTGGCCGGCCGGGACCTACTCGACGCCAACGATGGCCGGGTCGCGTCCGGGTGGCGCAATCGCGTCGGCCTGGGCGGTGATGCAGTACCTCGGCGAGGACGGCTATACCCGCCTGACCGAACAGGCGATGGACGCCACGCGCCGTCTCATTGATGGAGTCACCGAGATTCCCGGCTTTGAAATCTATGGCGAGCCAGACACCTCCGTCCTTGCCTTCGGCTCACCGGATTACGACATGGCAGCGGTCGCGACCGAAATGGAGCGCCGCGGCTGGTTCGTCCACATTCAACGCTATCCAGCGGGCATTCATCTCATGCTCTCGCCCGGACATGCACCGTTCATTGACGACTATCTCGCAGATCTTCGCGAGGCAGTTGCGCTGGTTGCACGCGGCGAGGGCACCAGCGACGGAAGGGAGGCGGTCTACGGCTAAAGTCCGCGCCGAACAGGCGCGACTGCGCGGGACTCTTGGGGATGGGATAGCGTCGGGGAGCTACGGAATCTGTAGCTGGCGTGGGCGCACGAAACCGGAATTACACGTCCACACGACGTGCATGACGACGCCGGATCGGCGTCACGCTCAGGAGGAGACAGAATGAGTCTGAAAGCTTCGATCTTCCGTGCCGAACGTCTGAGTCGGCGGCGACTCCTCGCCGGTATGGGCGTGATCAGTGGCGGCGTGCTCGCCAGCTCATTGCTGGCCGCCTGCGGTGGCAGCGATGACGAGGAGACACCAGCAGCGTCTGGTGGTACCACGCCCGAGGCAACGGCAGCCGATTCCGGTAGCGAGACCGCAACCGAAGCCCCCGCAGAAGCCACGACCGATGCAGGTGCCGAGAGCAGCCCGACCGAGAGTGGAGAGGCGGCCGCGACCGAACCGAGCAACGAGGCGGCTGGAGAAGGCACGTATGGCGGCGTCTTCAACGCAGCAGTGGAGTCACCGCCGCCGACGCTCGATATCGCCATCACATTGGCAGCCGCCGCTCGTGAGGCGACACTCTACTGGCACGAATCCATCGTCGCCTACGGCGAAGGCTATGAGATCGTGCCGCTGGTCGCCGACAGCTGGGAAGCCAGCGACGACGGCATGACCTACACCTTCACGCTGCGCGATGCCAAGTTCAGCAACGGCAAGCAAATGACCAGCGACGACGTCGTGGCGTCCTTCGATCGCTACATGGATGTCACCGCCCGCGCGAGCGCGTTCGAGATGGTCGATTCGTGGGAAGCGCCGGACGACAAGACGTTCGTCATGAACCTGTCCTTCCCCACGATGACGCTCCTCGACGCGCTGGCCTATCCGGTCGGCACGCCGGTCGTGTTCCCGCGGGAGGTCATCGAGGGCAAGGAAGCCGGCAAGCTGGCGAACGAGGACATGATCGGCACCGGACCCTACAAGCTGGCCGAGTGGAAGCCAGACCAGTACCTCAAGCTTGTCCGCAACGACGAGTACGTCGTCACCGGCACCGAGCGAGACGGGCTGGGAGGCGCGCGCGTCCCGTACTTCGACGAGATCAACCTGATCCCGGTGCCGGAAGTGGCCGGTCGTGTCGCAGGTCTGGAAACCGGCGAATATGACTACGCCGCCTCACCGGCCACGACCGAGTACGACCGGCTCAACGAGAACTCCGACATCACGCCGTACATCATCGAGGACCAGCGCTGGATCGTCATCCTGTTCAACTTCCGGAACGACATCTCGAACAATCTCAAGTTCCGCCAGGCGGTCCAGGCGGCGCTCGACATGGACTCGCTCGGACAGTCGGTGACGAACGGACGCAAGGAGTTCTATACCGTTCAGCCGTCGATGTGGTTCAAGAGCTCACCGTGGCACACCGAAGTGGGTGCCGAGCTCTACAACCAGAACGACATCGAGAAGGCCACTCAGCTCCTGCAGGAATCCGGCTACGCGGACGAAGAGATCGTCATGGTCACCAACCGCAACTACGATTACATGTACAAGACCATCGTGACCGCTGCCGAGCAGCTCAAGGCGATCGGCATGAACACCAAGGTCGAGGTTATCGACTGGCCGGCCCAGCAGGCGCGCTGGAAGGAGCCGGACTGGCAGATGAGTGTGACCGGCTATCTCTCCCAGGGCATCTTCGCCCCGGATGCGTTCGGCGCGTTCTACGGCGGCGGCGGAGCAGACGCTGGTGCCGGATATGACAACCCGGACATGACCAAGGCGTTCGAAGACGCCCAGAAGGCGACGACGCTTGAGGACCGCAAGGCCGCTTTCGAGCAGGTTCAGCGCATCTGGTATGACGATGTCCCCGGTATCAAGACCGTTGACACCAACGGCCTGACAGCTCTCCGCGCTGATGTCCAGGGTTACGTGCCGTGGTACAACACCACCCGCTTCTGGACCTGCTGGCGCGACGAATAGCACTTCCTGTCTCCGGCGCGAGCCAATGCGCTCGCGCCGGTTTCCAGCTCTCGCTCGGATCACCGCTCTTCGGGATGGATGGAGATCATGGCAGTCTATATTCTTCGGCGGCTCATCGCGTTCATCCCGACTCTGCTGATCGTGTCGCTACTGATCTTCTTCATGATCTATCTCATCCCCGGTGACCCGGTCGCGACGATGCTCGGGCCCGAGGCCACCGCCGAGGCGACCGAGAAGCTGCGCGAAGAGCTCAACCTCAATCAACCGCTCCCCGAACGACTGGTCACCTGGTACTCCGACGCCATTCGCGGCGATCTCGGCGATTCGTTCTTCCTTCATCAGCCGGTTGCCAGCGCGCTCGTTGAGCGGCTGCCGGTGACGCTGAGTCTGTCGATCTTCGCCCTGATGATTGCCACCATCACCGGCATCCTGGCCGGTGTGATCGCCAGCATCCGCCACGGTCGCTTCGCCGACTGGGGCATCATGCTGCTGGCCATGCTCGGCATCTCGATCCCGATCTTCTGGCTGGCACTCAACATGATCTTCCTGTTCTCGGTGCGCCTCGGCTGGTTCCCGACCGGCGGCTACGTCGCCTTCTCCGAGAGCCCGGTCGAGTACTTCAAGCATCTGCTGCTGCCGGCGCTGGCGCTCGGGCTGGCCTACACGGCACTGATCGCCCGCATGACCCGCTCGAGCATGCTCGAAGTGTTGCGCCAGGATTATGTCCGGACAGCGGAAGCCAAGGGGCTACGCGAGCGCGTCGTCGTCCTGCGCCACGCCTTCCGCAACGCGCTGATCCCGATTGCGACGGTCGTCGGCCTGACGGCCGGGGAGCTGCTCTCGGGCAGTGTGATCACCGAGACAGTCTTCAACCTGCCCGGTGTCGGGCGGCTGGTGATTGAAGCGGTCAAGCGGCGCGATTACCCGGTCGTGCAGGGCAGCATCCTGCTGATCACGATGCTCTATCTCTTCGTCAATCTGGCGGTCGATCTCCTGTATGGATGGATCGACCCACGTATCCGCTATCGCTAGCGACGACGGAACCAATCGTATGAGGATGATGCTATGTCAACTGACGTAACGCAGCGTACGACCAAGTCCGTTGCCGCCAAAACCAACGATCTGGCGGTGCAGAGTCCGCGCCGTCAGCTCCTGCGCCGGTTTGGTCGCAGCCGTTCAGCACAGATCGGCCTCGGGCTGACGGCCATCATCGTGGTGGTGTCACTCTTCGCACCGTTGCTCTCCGACCAGGAGCCCAACGCGATGTCGCCAATGGCGATCCTGCAGGGGCCAACCCGCGACCATCTCTTCGGCACCGATGACTTCGGCCGCGATGTCTTCACCCGCGTCCTCTATGGTGGCCGCATCTCAATCTTCGTCGGCTTTACCGTCGCGCTGATCACCGGCGTCCTCGGTGTCCTGATTGGCGCAGTGACAGGCTACTATCAGCGCGTCGATGGCCCAATCATGCGCATCATGGATGCCTTGATGGCTTTCCCGGCCATTCTGCTGGCGATCGGCATCATGGCGATCCTCGGTCCACGGCTGATCAACATCATTGCGGCATTGGTGATCGTCTATACGCCGCGCTGTGCCCGCGTCGCCCGCGGGTCGGTCATCGCCATCCGCGATCAGGACTTCGTGCTGGCTGCCCGCGCGATCGGCATTAGTGGCAGGCGCATCATGCTGCGCCACCTGATTCCCAACAGCATGGCACCGGTGCTGGTGCAGCAGACATTCATCCTGGCCGTGGCGGTGCTGGCAGAGTCCAGCCTGAACTTCCTCGGCGTCGGTGTCCCGCCCGATGTCCCGACGCTGGGCAGCATCCTGAGCGACTCGCGCACCTTCCTGCGTGATGCACCCTGGATGTCGATCTATCCGGGTATCTTCATTTCGGTCCTCGTCCTCGGCTTCAACCTCCTGGGCGATGGTCTCCGCGATGTCCTCGATCCACGCATGCGGCTCTGAGGCATAGACATACGGCAGACAATTCCGGGGAGGGGTGATCTCGATGGCACAGGTAGGTCTCGGTCAGATTGGCTGTGGCACGTGGGGCCAGGTCATGCTGACTGCGTACAGCGGTCACGAGCAGGTGCAGATCCAGGCTGTCTGCGATGTGAACGGCGACCTCGCGCGCCAGGTCGCCGACACGTTCGGCGCGGAGGCCTGGTACGACAACATCGAGGATCTGCTGAAGCATCCGGGGATCGACGCAGTCGGTATCGCCACACCGGACTACGCGCACCGCGAGGCGGTCGTCGCAGCGCTGGATGCCGGCAAGCACGTCCTCGTCCAGAAGCCGTTCGCAACGACCGTCGATGACTGCAAGGCGATGGTCGAGGCGGAGGAGCGATCGGGCCGCTACCTGATGATCGACTTCCAGCATCGCTGGGGCATCGGCTTCGCTGAGGCACGCGCCGCCGTCGAGAGCGACACGTTCGGCAAAGTCGTCCACGGCCACATCCGCATGAGCAACAGCCAGCGCGTGCCGACGCAGATGCTGTCGTGGTCGGGGCAATCGAGCGTCCTCTGGTTCCTCGGCACCCACACGCTCGACCTGCTGCGCTACATCACCGGCAGCGAGGTCGAGCGCGTCTACGCCGTCTCACGGCGCGGCGTCCTCGAATCGCTCGGCATTACGACGCCGGATTTCTTCCAGTCGACGCTGGAGTTCGCAAACGGTGCCTGCATCCAGATGGAGAACTCCTGGGTGTTGCCCGAGGGCGAGATCGCGTTGATCGAGCTGAATATGGAACTGTATGGCGCGAACGAGTGTGTGCGCGTCAACCAGGCACCGTTCAATGTGATCCAGACGACGACGAAGGACGGGCTGGTTGTGCCGGTCAACGCCCGCTCGGCGGTCATGGCCCGGGGCCGCTCGATCGCCTACTTCCTGGATTGCGTGGCAGCCGGCACCAAGCCCTCGATCAGCGGTCACGATGGACTGATGAACACGGCGACGCTCGTTGCCATCGAGAAATCCATCGCCGAGGGCCGACCGGTCGAGCTTGCCGAAGTCCTCTGACACCCAGCTGATCTGTCGGAGCAGACGCTGCCTGTCTGCTCCGGCGGATGACCTGATTGACATCGACCGCCATACTCTGTTAATCACAGTGAAGGTGTGCGAGTGGTGAAGCGGAGTGGTGGCTGCATGGCCGACGGTATCGACCAGACCAGATGCGACATCCTGATTTGCGGTGGCGGAACAGCCGGTGCGGCGCTGGCCGGGATCATCGCGCGCGACACCGACCTGCAGGTCGTTCTGCTGGAGGCCGGGCCGGACTATGGCGCGCTGGCGGATGGCCACTGGCCGGCGGACGTGCTCAACGCTGCCGAGATCTGCCGCAGCCACCAGTGGGGATACTACGGCTCCGCCCACGTGAGCCACACCGAGCCAACTGGCTACGACCGCGCCCGCGTCATCGGTGGATGCTCATCTCACAACGGCTGCGTTGCCCTCTCCGGCCACCGCGCCGATTACGACGCCTGGCCCGCGCTCGGCGCACCGGGCTGGGACTGGGAGTCCGTCGCGCCCGCCTTCGCGCGCGTCAAGCAGATGCTCCGCGTGCGCTCGGTCGCCGACGAGGAGATCACGCCCTGGCAACGAACCTTTGTCGAGGCCGGCATCGCCAGCGGCATCCCCTGGACCGATGATCTTGACGATATCGACGATCCGGTCGGCATCGGTGCATCACCGGTCAACATTTCCGAAGGGCGCCGCTGGAACTCGGCGCTCGCCTATCTCGATCCGGTCCGCAATCGACCCAATCTGCGCGTCATCGGCGACTGCCTGGTCGACCGCGTGATCGTGAACAATGGTCGGGCGACTGGTGTCGAGGCGATCATTGATGAGCAGCGCCACCAGATCCTCGCCGATCGCATCGTGCTCTCCAGCGGTGCCTATGGTTCGCCGGCCATCCTGCTACGCTCGGGCATCGGGCCAGCAGATGAGCTGGAGGCGCAGGGCATCACGGTGACGCAAGCGCTGGACGGCGTCGGACGGGCGCTCGTCGATCATCCAGCGGTCACGCTGCGCATCGACGCGTCCGACGCGATGCAGCAGCAGATGGCCGCAGCTGTCGACGGTGGCTGGCTGCCGGATGAGCAGACACTGGCCAAGGCGCAGAGCCAACGGTGCAGCGAAGCGTTCGATCTGCACCTGTATGCCGTCTCGGGCCGTTCACCATCGACCGGCATCTGGCGCTATTCGATCTGCGTCGCCGATGTCGCGCCGATGTCGCACGGCACGGTGACGCTTGCGTCGACCAATCCTGCATTACCGCCGGTGATTGACCACGGCTTCCTGACCGACCCGGACGACCACGATCTGAACGTCCTCGCCGATGGTGTCGAGCTTGCTGCCCGGATGATGGCGACCGAGCCGTTCGCGCGATCCTTCGGCCCAACGCTGGACGAGTTGACGCGCGACGACATTCTGGCATTCGTCCGCAGCGATGTTGGCATCTATTACCACCCGGCCGGCAGCTGCCGGATGGGTGCAGCGGGCGACCCTCTGTCCGTTGTTGGCCCGAACGGTGCCGTCCACGGCATCGAGGGGCTGTACGTCTGCGACGCATCGATCTTCCCGAAGATCATGCGCGCGAACACGAACCTGCCGGCAGCGATGGTCGCCGAGCATCTCGCCCCAACCATCGCCGAATAGTCCCCGATTCGGGGCATTCGGTGGACTGTCAGGCAAGAAGGGGACACTGATCCTTGCGTAGGGACAGCGCTGGCGCCAACGTTGTCGCATTAAAGAAGAGATGGCTCCGGATAGACTGATGGTGTCGAGCCGTCACCCCCAAATGTAGGGGCGTATTGCATACGCCCGTTCGGCCCTGACCCGTTCCGACCGGCAGCCACAGTGTCAGGTGCCCATCCTGGATAGTCGTGTTTCTGGCCGGGCGTATGCGATACGCCCCTACATTTGGGGGGTGGCGCGCCAACGTGGAACCTCGCGCCCAGCACGCTAATCTCCCAGCGGGAGTGATCGCCATGGCCCGGGTGCCCCCTGGGCGTTGGCTCCCCGCGATGGACGAGCCGGGGCATGTCCGAACGTTTCGGCAGCATCGACGGCCCGCTCCAAGACTGTCACGAAATCTACACACACCGCCGTTCGCTGTTACGACAATGTCGATACCGGCCAACTATGGTTATGACGGATTGATCGACGGGGAACCCAAGCACAATGCAGCAAACCCCGCGAGCACCTGAACAACTGAGACGCAGATACAAACGGGGACAGTGGGGTCCTCACCGCCAACGCTGACAGGAGGTGCAGCTATCGCACGGAGCAACACAGCCAGCTGACACACGCTCGATACGATCCGACGTACAGACACGGACCAAGGGGGTACGACCATGATGACACGACAGCGCATGTACATGCTGACCGCTTTCTCGGCCCTGCTGTTCATCGTCATGAACTGGGCCTTCGCCGACAACATGTTCAACCTCGGCAACCTGTTCTCAATGAACATCGACGGCAGCAGCTTCGTAACGAACATGACGATCTTCACCTACCTGTTCCTGGCCCTGATCATCGTCGCCGGTGTCTGGCAAGCCCGGCGGCTCCCGGAAGCCGGCGTCAACATTGAGCCGGCACCGTTCGCCCAGACTGAGGGACAGGCGGACGATCCGAAGACCTGGAAGCTGATGCTCGGCAACGTCTACTTCGGCGTCGTCTGGCTGGCACTGCGCTTCTTCATCGGTTTCGAGTGGCTCGCGGCCGGTGAGCACAAGATCCGCGATAGCGCCTGGATGGACGGCGGCGCGGCGCTGAAGGGCTTCTGGACTCGCGCAACGACCGTCCCAGAGGGCGCTGCGAACTCGCCCGCCGGTAACTACGGCTGGTTCAACGACCTGCTGACCTACATGCTGAACAACGAATGGTACACATGGTTCGCCAAGCTCATCGCCATCGGCGAGTTCCTGATCGGCATCGGCCTGATCGTTGGCGCACTGGTCGGTATCGCCGCCTTCTTCGGCACACTGCTCAACTTCAACTTCATGCTGGCTGGCACGGTGAGCAGCAACCCGGTGATGTTCGCGATCACGGTCTTCCTGGTCCTCGGCTGGAAGGTCGCTGGCTACTTCGGAGTCGACCGCTACCTGCTCCCGACGCTGGGCGCTCCGTGGCAGGCAGGCTCACTGGTTCAGGGCGAAGGGGTCACGGCGATGCGCGCCAACGGTGACCGAGGCCCTGTAGCACACGCGTAATAACCCACCCAACCCAACCCAACCCCGCGACGCAGCCCGGTCCAGCTGGACCGGGCTGTTTCGTGCGTCACGTTCTGTCAGTCGAGCCAGGCGAAGGTGAACGGCTCGGCATACTGCAGTCCGGCAGCTTCGCCATACCGCCGCGCCTGGGCGGTCATCCGATTCCGCACACCGCCGGGGAACGCCGACACCTGGCTGGTGTGCAGGTTGATGGCCTCGATCTTTTGCTCCAGCGTCTCGGTGATGTCGATCGACAGGTTGACTTCGTCTGCACCGATGACCAGCAGCATGTGGACATCGATCGGTTGCAGGCCCTCAAGCATCTGCTCGGGGAAGAAGCTCTCCAGACGGCAGGCGGGGAAGACCGCCGCCAGCGTCGCGAAGCCGACGGCCCGGTGATCGGGGTGCTGCCGGAACATGCGGGTGAGCGGATCATGCGCAATGACGAGATCGGCGCGCATCCGGCGGATCTCGCGGACGATCTTGCCGCGCAGCTCCAGCGTGTCGAACACCTCGCCGTCACGCTGTCGCAGGAAGACGACCTCATCGACGCCAAGCCACGCCGCCGATGCACGCTGCTCCATCTCGCGGCGCTCGATGAAGGCGCTCGGATCGGTGATTTCCTCTTTCGGCACGCCCTTATCGCCGGACGTGACGATCAGATAGCGGACGCGCGCACCGGCGGCGACCAGGCGGGCGACCGTCCCGCCGGCATTCGCGTCGGGATCATCCGGGTGTGCGCCGACGACCAGCACGTTGCGCGCGCTGAGCACGCGCGCCAGCGCGTCGGCACCCTCGACAGGTTGCGACATTCCAGGCTACTCCTTCGTCAGATGAACGAGCGTGGCACGATCATCCGACGATCGCGCGGTAGAACTCCTCGGCAGCGCCAACGCCGTACTTCGATCCGTTGAGCACCAGTCCGCCGCGAACCGACTTGGCGACTTCCTCGAAGTGCGCGCCAAGTTGGCTATCGTGCTGGCGGAGCGCCTCGATCTTGGCCTCGACGGTGTCGGTGACATCGACGTAGTGGTTGACGCTCGGTGCGCCGACGACCCACAGCTCCTTGACGCGATGCGGCAACAACCCTTCTTCGAGCAGCTCCGGGAAATCCCACGCGTTGCGCGCTGCCGGGTAGATCGCGGCGATCACGGCCCGACCGACAGCCAGATGGTCGGGGTGGTGGCGGCCAATGTAGAACGGGTCCCAACGGAACTCCGGGCTGGGGCAGACGACGATCGTCGGTTGGAAGCGTCGCAGGCAGCGCACGATCTCGCGGCGCAGCTCCAGCGTCGACTCGATCGTGCCATCGCGCTGATCGAGGAACTCGACGCCGGCGACTCCGGCCACCCGTGCCGCCTCGCGCTGCTCCGCCTTGCGCCGATCAGAGATGGCCTTGCGGGCTTCCGGCCCGACATCGGTTGCGTTGTCATCACCGCCGCCGGATGCGTCGGTCACGATGACGTAGCGGACTTCCCAACCATCGTTGGCCCACTTGGCCGCCGTCGCCCCGCAGGAAAACTCGGCATCGTCCGGGTGCGCGACGATCACCATCGCCCGCTTCGGCAGCTCAGCCGGTCGGCCCGGTACCATCGTCTCGTCGCTGACATCGAGCTCCGATTGCGCGTCGACCTGCTCGTTCTCTTCAAGAGTTACGTCTGTGCGGTTGTCATCAGTCATGATGCGTTCCCCTCCCCTTCGTGTTGCAAACACCTGATCTTACCCGTCTATCCCGAATAGCCAAACGCCACAGGGCGCAAATCTATTCGCGGATCGTCGGAGATGGCAGTGCAGCCAGCAATCGGGAGTAGAAGCGCAGATTGTGCAGCGTCGCCAGGCGCTCCCCGGCGCTGTCGCCGATCTTGAACAGATGGTGCAGCCAGGCGCGGGAGTAGCGTGAGCAGAGCGGGCAATCGCAAGTGACATCGACCGGCTCACGATCGGCGCGATAGTCGGCATCGACGATGTAGAGCGTGCGGTGGAAGCGTTCGCCGGGACGCGGCGCTCGCTCCGGGTAGCCGGGCAGGAAGGTGTAGAGCCGGTTACGGCGCGCATCGCGGGTCGGGAAGCTGGAGTCGAACGTCGTGTAGCCCAGCGCGCGAGTGGCGACGACATGCTCGGGGCTGCCGATCCCCAGCGCGTGCTTCGGCGCGGACGACGGCAGCGCGTCAGCGACCCAGCCGAGTACGTCGGTCAGCAACGCTCCGTCGGCTGCCAGCGGCCAGCCACCGAAGCCGAAGCCGTCGAAGCCGATCTCGACCAGCGCCTGCGCGCAGGTCCGGCGCAGCTCCTCATTGCCGCCGCCCTGGACGACGGCGAAGATCAGCGGCGGCTGCTCGCGCTTCATCTGCCCGGCCAGCCGCTCGTACTCCTCGCGACAGCGCCGCGCCCAGCGGATTGTGCGCTCGACGGCGCGCGCCTGGTCGTCGTAGCTGTCATCGACGTCGGTGCAGTCATCGAGGCAGACGATCATGTCCGACCCGAGCTGGAACTGAATCTGGATGATGCGCTCCGGAGTCAGCGTCCACTTTTCACCCGTATCCGGCTCGCGGAAGATGACCTCGTTGGCACGAATGACGCCGTAGTCGGGGTTCTGGCGGATCAGTGAGTAGACCTGAAATCCGCCCGAATCGCTGAGGATCGGGCGATCCCAACCCATGAAGGCGTGGATGCCGCCGTGCGCCTGAATGACGCGCACGCCGGGGCGTCGCAGCAAATGGAAGGCATTGACAACCAGCGCCGGTGTGCCGACTTCCAGCAGGTCCGCTGAGGTGACGCCGCGAACGACCGCACGGGTGGCGTCCGGCAGGAACGATGGTATCGTCAGCTCGCCCCGGCGCGTCTGCAACGTTGGTCGTGTCATGCCGAGCCTCCCTCGCCATCAATAATGAAGACGAGCTCGCTCGCCATATCCAGCTCGTGGGTCGTCCGCGACTGCCAGCCCAGCTCGTCCAGCAGCGCCGCAAAGCGCGCCCGATAGGTGCGCTCCATGCCCTTCGCCCGCCCGCCAATCGACTGGCTGGGGAACGAAACGACGTACCAGCAGGCACGGACAGCGGACAGCACCCGTGCGGCGGTTGCGCGATCCTGCTGATCCAGGCAGGGCACCGACTTGAGCAGCAGCGCGACATCGCAGGTCTCCGTCGGCGCGGCGGTAACGATGTCCCGCACACTGATGCGTGCGCCGATGCCGAACAGATCGAGCGCACCGGCGACGAAGCCGACGAGCTGGTCGTCAATGTCGCAGCCGATATAGCGCGCGCCAGTTGGCAGATTCATCCAGGGCGCGGCCAGCGGGTTCAGTCCGCAAGCGATGTCGCAGATGACCGACGGCACACCGGTGAGCGCGAAGACTGCGCCATAGAACTGGTCGAGAATCGGCAGACGCTCCCGCGTCGACACATGCCCGGCCATCGCCGCGCGGCAGACGTCGCGCACCGCCGCATCGTCGCCGCTCGCCAGCGCGTCGGCCAGCGACCGCAGCTTCGCCGCATAATCGGGCTGGCCGGTGTAAGCGCCGAAGATCTGGTGCAAGCGACGCTTGGTGCGCTTCTCGGCATCGGCGAGGTTGCGCGACTTTGGAATCTCCTCCACCGCCAGCCGTTCGACGACATCGGAGGCGACGTGCCGGTAGCGGCGTGATATGGCGACGCGGGCCAGCACCTGATCGAGCTGAATCTCACTCATCGGTCGATCCCTCGCTGCGAACCCGCAGGATCAGGTCGTAGGCCGCGCGGCGCTTCATGCCATGTTCGCTCGTCAACTGCTCCAGGATGCTCCGCGAATCGAACCCCTCGGCGAGCATCTCGGCGACGATCGGCGCTGCGTCCTCTGGCTCTTCGGTCGCTTCCTCTGAGCTGCCGGCCACGAGCACCGTCACCTCGCCGCGCACCTCCCCTTCAGCGCGCAACTGGGCGATCAGATCGGAGATCATGCCGCGCTGGTAGCGCTCATGCGGCTTCGTCAGGTTGCGCGCCAGGCAGGCGGGGCGGTCGCCGCCGGCCGTCAGCACGTCCTCCAGGCAGGCGATCAGCCGGTGCGGCGCTTCGAAGAAGACGAGCGTCGCAGGAGTTCGCAGCCAGGGAGCGAAGAACGATCGGCGCTTGCCGCCGGTGCGTGGTGGGAAGCCGAGGTAGACGAACGGGGCGACCGGCAGGCCGGCGGCGGCCAGCGCCGTCGTGACAGCACTCGCGCCGGGGATACTCGTCACCTCAATACCGGCATCGATTGCCGCGCCGACGATCCGGAAGCCCGGGTCGTTGACCAGCGGCGTGCCGGCATCGGACACGAGCGCGACGCTCGCCCCGCCCAGCAGACGCTCGATCAACTCCGGCGCGCGTGAATGCTCGTTGTGATCGTGATAGGAGATGACCGGCGTCGCGATCTCCCACTCGCGGGCGGTCGCGCGAAAGTCGCGTGTGTCTTCGGCAGCGATCAGATCGACTGCGCGCAGGATGTCGACGGCGCGATAGGTGATGTCGCGGCGGTGCCCGATCGGCAGCGCCACGAGATACAGCGTGCCACCCGTCACTCCCTCCTGCGTCACATCGCCCCCAGTCCGCACTGCTTGCCTCCGAATGCCAGTACTATTGTGACCCACAACGCGCGTGAAAGGACGGCCAGGTGGAACCTGCTGACGAGCGCGACCTGTCAACACCGATCTATTGCACCAATTGCGGAGCGCCGAACGCACGCGACGCAGTGCGTTGTCACGCCTGCGGCTCATGGCTGCCCAGCCAGGAGCAGATCATCGACGTGACCACCGGCGAGCCAGAAGTGGTTTCGGCCACGGATGAGCGTCAGGGAGGTCAGGGGCGGTTCCAGACGATGACGGTCGGGTCGAGTCGGATCGTCGTCGCGCGCGGCGGCAGCCGCACCTGCCTGCTGATCGCTATCGTGGCGCTGCTGGTCGGCTGCTGCGTCTGCTGGGTGATCTGGTCCGGCTTTGGCGCGATCTTCTAATGGGTTCGAGGTATCTCTGCCCCATAGCGCCTGTAAGTGCATCCAATTGAAAAGTACCGGGATGTTAGCGGCTGCACTGCATCGTTCCGGGTTCCTTGACGCAATTGGACACGCCCGTATCCTGATCCCTTGGTTGCGTGCATTCACGGAATCGCATCTAGTTAGGTATTGTGCGGTGCGCGACATCGTGTGATGATAACCAGCGCCCTCGCCGCACCGAACAGCACGAGCGCCAGCGGCACGTAAAACAGGACAAACATCGCCGCGATGATCCAGAAGCTATCCATGCAGTATCACGCTCCTCACCCGCCGCAGATGCTAGCGCATCGTGCAAGCTAGCGTTGGTACGGCTCTCCAACCAGCGCCGCGCCGAACGCGCCCGGATAACTGCCCGCCTCGTAGCCCATCAGCTCACGCTTGGCGACGATCTCGCCGAGATGGAAGACGTGGTGAATCGCGCACTGCACGATCGCCACGCGCAGATTGATGCCGCCGGCGCGGAACGGCGCGTAGCTGCCGTCGTACGGCAGGGTCAGATCGAGATCCGCCTCGCTGATACCCAGCAGGAACGGACGCAGGCGCTCGCGCACGCCGACGACCGCATCGCGAACCGTCGGCCAGTCATCGACCACGCCATCGCCGCCGATGCCGAAGCGCGGCGTGCTCAGCAGCGGGTCAAGTTCCATGTGCTGAGCGCTTGTTGATCCACGAGTCGATCTGAAACGTGACATGGCCAATCGTCCAGGCAAAGCAGCTACCGCCATCGAGCTGCCGCAGCATGTCCTCCGGCGCAACGTCGGCAATCGCCGCATCCAGATCGTCCCAGGCGGTCAGCAGCAGAATGGCCGGCATCGTCGGTAGCTGCAACGGTGTCTCCTTTGTGGTGCGTTGGCGGCTCGGCGGGTCGGGTGCCGGTTTGGCGGGTCAAACGGGCGTATGCAATACGCCCCTACATTGCAACATGCCCGTAACAACATTCGTGCTGTGCAGAATAACGCATCTGATGCACGCGGAACCATAGGGGCGTATTGCATACGCCCGTTTGGCCTCCGACCGAGTTAGCCGCCTGACCTGATCGCGCACACCCGCACAACACACCGCACGGCATCGTGGTATCCAACCCGTTCGCGCACGCCTACTCCACTCACACGCACTCCACCAGCATCACCCAACAACTGCGAGGAAGTCGCCGGTCGGGCTGCGCTGGATCTGGCGGATGGTAGTGATTGGTGAGGCGGTCGAGCGGGCCGTAGACGCGGGAAGCGGCGGTCGGGGGTCGTCGTAGCGCACGTCGGCGGTGATGCGGGCGAGGTCGATGGTGAGCAGGATGTACGGGCGCGGGTCGGCGGTGTAGGAACGCGTTGCTGACGATGAGTACTTCTGTCCTCACCGTGGGTGAGATGCATCAGCCGTCGGCGTCAAAACGACTCGGGCAGATAGGGCTGATCGGTGGTAACGGGAGAGGAACCACGGTCAGTACTGCCAGGTGATAGGCCAGCTCGGTCACGATCGCCTCCTGAACGCAGACACAAAAGAGACGATCCCAACGAGCCTCTGGCTTCGACGCTATCGCAGTTGTTCGATCTAACCTTCAATCGTCCGGTTTCCTGTTCGATCGTTGATGATCTCAACTGGCACAGTGGATAAACCGTCTGTGCAACTCGTCCCCGTCTGCGTCGTCGTCACTATCGAGACAAGACCGAAGCCTGAAGTCATCGATGCGATTCGTCTCGCGGTGGTTCTGAGCGATACGGGCGCGACCGACGAATCAGTCGTCTCCGTTGCGTCGATTCCGATTAACTCATCGGGATCGTGTACGAACAATAACATCGATGTGCCCACGTGTCAACACCTTGTGCAATCCAATCTCGGAATCACGGCTTTATCAGCGCTCGTCAGTGCTATCCGGGCAACGGTGGTGCTAGAATGAGTCCGACGTACGGGGGACGAGTATCCCCCTGTCTCCACGGGTAGACGATACACGGGCGTAATCGACCAGGGAGTTGGACAGAATGCTGACCGAGATGCGGGATCGCCTCAAGGCGCGGGTGGGAATTTACGGCACCGGCTGGAATCCCGAGTCGGTCGTCGGCCTGCTGTTGCCATTCATGTTCGTCATCATGATCGCAGTCTTCGGCTGGATGGCGATTCATATTCTCCACGGCTAGCCTGCTCCACAGACGTCATCAACCAATAGTTCTTTGACGGGCCGTTCCCTCGGGGCGGCCCATCATGTTGGCACGACGCAACTACCATGTGCCACGCAGTCAGAATGCAGGAGGTGAGATGCACGATCTGCAACGCGACGACATCGCACGCAGGATTGCAGCACGCGCCAGCGTCGCGATCGAGCCGGACGCATCGCCAGAGCTGGCCGGGTCAATCGACCTGACCGCCGCGACCCACGAGGATGGCCCGCCTGCGCACGTTCGCGCGGCCGCCATCGACGCGCTCGAACGCGGTGAGACGCACTACACCGACCGCCAGGGCATCCTGCCGCTCCGTGAGGCGCTGGCCGCCCGGACCGCCGCCGAGGGCTTCCCGGCCGATCCGGGCGGCATCGTCGTCACCAACGGCGGATCGGAAGCGCTCTACATCATCCTGCAGTCACTCGTGACACCCGGGGATTCAGTATTCGTTGTCGGCGGAACCTCGCCGAACGTCGCCCACATGATCGCGTTCATGGGTGGCGAGATCGTCTGGATCGAAAGCGGCGCTGATCTCCCGGAGAGCCCGAACGCCAGGCTGCTCCTCGTCAGCGACCCA
The DNA here is from genome assembly GCA_023954495.1 of Thermomicrobiales bacterium. Taxonomy (NCBI): domain Bacteria; kingdom Pseudomonadati; phylum Thermomicrobiota; class Thermomicrobia; order Thermomicrobiales; species Thermomicrobiales bacterium. The sequence goes on from JAMLIA010000026.1 coordinate 33,655, forward strand.
TCGCCGGCGGACGGCACGCTGGCCGCAGATGGCGCGGTCGAACGGCTGGCAACGCAGGCGCTGGAGCGCGGCATCGAGGTCGTTCTCGATCGCTCGCTGTCCTGGAGCCAGTTCACCCATCTCACGCCGCTCTTCAGCGATCCCGCCATCACCGAGCAGGTCCTGACCGTCGGTTCGTTCTCGCACGCCTGGGACATGGCCGGATGGCGGGCCGGGTTCTTCACGACGCCAGTCACGCACCGCGCCAGGATGCAGGGGCTGAAGCTGGCGATGTCGATCTGCACCAGCACCGCATCGCAGTACGCCGCGCTGGCCGCGCTGGAGGGTCCGGATGACTGGCTAATCGCGCGACGCACGCAGATGGCGGAGCGACGCGATGAGGTTATCGGCCTGCTCAACGACGCCGGTATCCCGACCACGACTCCGTCTGCCTGGCCACCGCTGCTGCTCGATACGCGACTGATCCAGCCGAACGACGAGCAGGCCGCCGCCATGATCCGGGACGCGTCCGGCGTCATCGTTGAGCCTGCGTCCCACTGGGGCCCCGCCTATCGTGGGCGGTGTCGTCTACGTCTCGACGTCGGTGTCGAGACGCTTCGCGAGGGGATCGCGCGGTTGGCGGCGTTCCACAATAGCTGCGGCTGACAGGAGAAGGTTGTGTCCGTCAATATCTTCGACCTGATGGAGCTGGCCCGGAGCAGGCCGGCGGCAATCACCCTCGGACTGGGCGACCCGGATCTGCCGACGCCGCCGCACATCGTCGCTGCAGCGGCTGAGGCGATCAATTCCGGCAACACCGGTCCGACGCCGCCGACTGGACTGCTGGAGCTGCGCGAAGCCATCGCCCGCAAGCTGGCGCGCGACAACGGCGTCGAGGTCGATCCGGAGACCGAGGTATTGGTGACGACCGGCGGGCAGGAGGCGCTGTTCCTGCTGGTACAGGCGCTGATCGAGCCGGGCGACGAGATCATCGTCCCCGACCCGCGCTACACGTCCTACGATGAGGCGATCGGCCTGGCGGGCGGGAAGATGGTGCTCGTTCCGACCCATGCCGAGAGCAACTTTGCCCTCGATCCCGACGAAGTTGAGAGGCGCATCACGCCGCGTACCAAGGTGCTGCTCGTCATTTCGCCGAACAACCCGACAGCCGGCGTCAACCCGCCGGACGTGATGCAGCGGCTGGCCGAGATCGCCACGAAGCACGACCTGATCGTCGTCGCCGACGAGATCTACGAGAAGTTCGTCTATGACGACGCCGTCCACGGCAGCATCGCATCGCTGCCGGGCATGCGCAGCCGCACGATCACGCTCAACGGCATGTCTAAGACCTACGCAATGACCGGCTGGCGGATCGGCTACCTCGCCGCACCGAGCAGCTTCATCCGGGCCGCCGCAGGCCTCAAGGAGATGGTGAACATCCAGGCACCGAGCGTCTCGCAGTGGGCCTCGGTCGCGGCGTTCAACGGACCGCAGGAGTGCGTCGAGGAGATGCGCCGGACCTACGACGAGCGCCGCAAGATGATGATGGGCGAGCTGGACCGCATGGGCATCAGCTACGGCCACCCGTACGGCGGCCTCTACATCTGGGCCAACGTCGCCAGCACCGGCCTCAGCGCGACCGAGTTCTCCTACAAGCTGCTCGACGAAGAGAACGTCCTCGTCTTGCCCGGCGATGGATTCGGCGACGGCTGGAGCGAGTGGATCCGCATGACGATCCTGCAGCCCGAAGCGACCCTCCGCGAGGTGGCGACACGGATGAGCAAGGTTGTTGAGCGGAATGCGAGCCAGGTGAGCTAACGTCCCACCAGCGCCGGATCATCCAGCCCCGCTTCGGCGAAGCCGCGGGCGCGCAGGAGGCAGGCGTCGCAGGCACCGCAGGGCGTGCCGTCCGGGGCGGGTCGCAGCAGGAGACGGTCAGGCCGTAGTCCACGCCCAGCTCGACGCCGCGCTGGATGATGCCGGCTTTGGTCAGCTCCATGAGCGGGGTGTGAATCGTCAGGTGCTGTGTGCCCTCGACACCTGCCTTCGTCGCCAGATTGGCCATCGTCTCGTAGGCGCGGATGTATTCCGGGCGGCAGTCCGGGTAGCCGGAGTAGTCGAGCGCATTGACGCCGATGAAGATGTCGGACGCACCCAGCACCTCCGCCCAGGCCAGGGCGAAGGAGAGGAAGATCGTGTTGCGGGCCGGGACGTAGGTAATCGGGATGTCGCCGCCGACGCTCTTGGCGTCGCGCCCCTTCGGCACGTCGATGTCCGCCGTCAGCGCCGAGCCGCCGAACGTGCGCAGGTCGATGTCGGCGATGATGTGCTCGGCGACGCCCTGCGCGTCTGCGACTCGCCGTGCTGCCGCCAGCTCCGCCTCGTGGCGCTGGCCGTAGCGGAAGGACAGCGCATACGGCACAAAGCCCTCAGCCTTCGCGATCGCCAGGCAGGTCGTCGAATCTAGCCCGCCGGAGAGCAGCACTACCGCGCGTCGTTCGTCTGTCATCCGTTCTCCCATGTCCCTTGTCGTCCGTAGAGCACCGTCAGGTCGCGCAGCCACTCGGCGCGATCGGGATCGAGCGCGTCGGCATCCATCTGCCAGCCCCAGTTGCCGGCGGCTTCGCCCGGCACGTTCATGCGCGCCTCGCTGCCGAGGGCCAGCACGTCCTGGAATGGCACGATCGCGAGCTGGGCGGTCGAGCGATAGGCGGCGCGAATCAGATCCCGGGCGATGTCGTCGCCACTGACTGAAAGATAGCGCCGAACGTGGTCGCCGGTGCGGTCATCAAGCGTTGCGTACCAGCCGAGCGTCGTGTCGTTGTCGTGCGTGCCGGTGTAGACGACGGTGTCGCGCACGAGATTGTGCGGCAGATAGAGATTGTCCGCGCCGGAGCCGAAGGCGAACTGCAGCACGCTCATGCCGGGGAAACCGGCGGCGAGGCGCAATGCGTCGACATCCGGCGTGATGACGCCGAGGTCTTCGGCGACGATCGGCAGCGTACCCTCTGGTGCCAGTGCGGCGCGTACCGCGTCGAACAGCGCGATGCCCGGCCCCGGCTGCCAGGTGCCACTGATGGCGGTCGGTGCGTCGGCCGGCACCGACCAGTAGGCGGCGAACCCGCGGAAGTGATCGATCCGCGCGATGTCGACGAGCCGGAAGGTGGCCCGAAAGCGCTCGACCCACCAGCTGAAGCCATCGCTTTGCATCCGCTCCCAGTCGTAGAGCGGATTGCCCCACAGCTGGCCGGTGGCGCTGAAGTAGTCTGGCGGGACACCGGCAACCTGCGTGCGGTTCCCGCGCGCATCGAGCTGAAACAGGTCGCGGTTGGCCCAGACATCGGCGCTGTCATAGGCGACGAAGATGGGGATGTCACCGAAGATTTCGACGCCGCGCTCGTTGGCGTACTGCTTCAGGTCGCGCCACTGGCGATCGAAGATGAACTGCGCGAAGTCGTGGGCGGCGATGCTGTCGGCCAGACGCGCGCGCGCCTCGGCCAGCGCCAGCGGGTCGCGTAGTCGCAGCGGCTCCGGCCAGTCGATCCACCACGTCTGCTGCTCGTCGTGCAGCGCCATGAACAGGCTGTAGTCAGCCAGCCAGTGCTCCTGCTCGTGGCGGAATGCTGCCAGCTCGGCGTGGAGTGGCGAGGATGGCGTGGCCGACAAGCGTTCGGCTGCCAGCCGCAGCGCCGCAGCGCGCGCGTGGCGGGTCGTATCGGCGTCGGGAGATTGCGTCACTTCGGTGAGGTCGCTGGGCTGTAGCAGCCCGTCGTTGACCAGGCGGTTGAGCGCGACGAGATCGGGATTGCCGGCGAAGGCGGAAAAAGCCGAGTAGGGTGAGTTCCCCACGCCGGTCGGGCCGAGCGGCAGGATCTGCCAGCGCGTCTGCCCAGCAGCCACGAGCCAGTCGACGAAGCGGTAGGCACTGTCGCCGAGGTCGCCGATCCCGCCCGCGCCCGGCAGGCTGGTCGGGTGCAGCAGAATACCGGCGTGCCGCAACGGCGGTCGTCGTGCGAAATCGTCAGCCATATCCGAGCGCTCCCCTCCCCGTGGGCGGATCAACGCGGCAATTGTGCCGGGTTCGCGGCGTTATCAACAGGCTGCGGCGAACACCGGCGTGGCACGCACCCTGCGCGCCAGCAACAGACGGAGCCGACCATGTGTGAGGTTCACATTCCGTCAAGTGGGAGGCGAGCGAAAGGATATTCACGACATGCCAGATCGCAGGAACCGTCTGGATGGCAAGCGGATCGCAGCGCTGTTCACCGATGGCGTCGAGGAAGTTGAATTCACCGAGCCACGCGACGCGCTGACGAATGCCGGCGCAACCGTGACGATCGTCTCGCTCAAGAGCGGTGACATCAAGGGCTGGGATCATACCGACTGGGGCACGACGTTCAAGGCCAACAAGACGGTTGATTCCGTCTCGACCGATCAGTTCGATGCGCTGCTCATACCGGGCGGCGTGATGAACCCGGACAAGCTCCGGATGAATGACGACGCTGTCACGTTCGCGCGTGACTTCTTTGAGCAGCGCAAGCCGGTCGCATCCATCTGTCACGGGCCGTGGCTGCTCGTGGAAGCCGATGTCGTGCGCGACCGCACGATGACGAGCTATCCGTCGCTGCATACCGACATTGAAAACGCAGGCGGCAAATGGGTCGATCGCGAGGTGGTTGTCGATCAGGGTCTGGTCACCAGCCGCAACCCGAAGGATCTCCCGGCCTTTATCGGCAAGATGCTTGAGGAATTTGCCGAGGGCCCGCACGAGGGTCAGGATCGATCGATTCGTGAAGAGGCGAGCCGCCACGCCGACGATTAGCCCGCCGCATTTAGTACGTCCATAACCCCACCAAGGACATCGCCCTTCCCGCCCATCGGGGAGGGCGATTTGCTGTCGTGCTACCTTCCGTCTTGTTGTGCCGCGCCGGAGCCGGTATCGTCTCGACGCATGCGGTTCGTGGGATGGCGAAGGGAACAGATGTGGCAGAGGACGACTACACGGCGCAGCGGCAGCAGGTCGAGCAGCGGCTGATTGTTCGCGGCGGCGCGCCGGCCATACCGGACCGCGAGATACCGCTCGCGCAACGCATGGACGAGCTGGGCACGCCGGGGCTGTCGATCGCCGTCGTTGAGCATGGCGAGATCGCCTGGGCGCAGGGCTACGGTGTGCGCCGCGCCGGTGATGGCGAGCCCGTGACGACCGAGACGCTGTTCCAGTCCGGCTCGATCAGCAAGCCGGTTGCGGCGCTGGGCGTGCTGCGGCTGGTCGAGCAGGGCGTCATCGAGCTCAACGCCGACGTCAACACCTACCTGCGCTCCTGGATGGTGCCGCCAGTCGACGAGTGGCAACCGGAGCTGACCATCCGCCAGCTCATCAGCCACAGCGCCGGATTGACCGTCCACGGCTTCCCCGGCTATCCCGAGGGCTCGCCGCTACCGACCGTCCCGCAGATCCTCGACGGCGTGGCACCGGCCAACACCGGGCCGGTGCGGGTGACGATCATTCCGGGGACGCAGTTCCGCTACTCCGGCGGCGGCACGACGATCGTGCAGCAGGCGCTGGAGGACGTCACCAGACGGGCATTCCCCGATCTGCTGCATGACCTGGTCCTCGCGCCGCTCGGCATGACCAACAGCACCTACGCGCAGCCGCTGCCCGAAGCACTCCATCACCAAGCGGCGGCTGGTCATCGTGCCGGCAGCCAGCCGGTCACTGGCGATCGCCACGTCTACCCGGAGATGGCCGCAGCCGGTCTGTGGTCAACGGCGTCCGATCTCGCCCGCTTTGCCATCGGGATCATGCGCGCCTGGAACGGCGAGCCGAACGCGCTGCTCACGCAGGAGATGGCGCAGCAGATGCTGTCGCCGATCCTGCCGACACACCGCGAACGCGGCGCAGTCGACGCCTACATCGCGCTCGGCCTGTTTGTGAACGACGATCGCGACGCGCCCTGCTTCGGCCACAGCGGCTCGGACGAGGGCTTCTCGGCCCGCCTGCTCGGCTGGCCGGACGCAGGTCGCGCCGTCGTCGCGATGGTGAACGGCGACTGGAGCGACGGTGCGACCGAACTGATCGACGACGTCTTCCACACGATCGCGACCGTCCACGGCTGGGAAGCACCGGCCAGCGAGTTCCCACCTGTCGAAGTCGTCGATCCGCCGCGCCGCGACCTCGACGCGACCTGGGTGCTGCCGTCCGGCTTCAAGCTGATCGCGTTGGTGCGCTACGGCGATCTGTATCTGGCCCCGCAAGGCCAGCCGCCGATGCGCCTCACGCGCCTGAACGCCACCACCTGGTCATCCGAAGTCCTCAACACCCGCGTCGAGCAGGTCATCGAAGACGGCCAGACAACAGCGCTGATCCTGCATCAGGACGGTGTGGCGCAACGCGCGGTGCGGAAGGGGTGAGGGCCGCCGCGCCCTACCCCGCCATCTCCCGCAGCCGCGGGATGACATCCTCGGCGTACTGGCGGAGGAAGCGTTCCTGGTCTGCGCCGGGGGCGTGGAAGACGAGGTGGGTGAAACCGAGGTCGAGGTACGGCTTGATGTGCTTGATCTGGTCTTCGGGGTTGTCGGAGACGATCCAGCGGCTGACGGTGCGCTCGATCGGCAGAGCGTCGGCGAGGCGCTCCATCTCGATCGGGTCCTCGACGCCGGTCTTTTCGTCTGACGAAAGCGCCAGCGCACCCCAGAAGTGGGTGTCTTCGCGGGCGCGATCGAGGTCGTGGTCGTAGGAGACCTTCATCTCGATCATCATGTCAACGCTGCCCGGTGCCTTGCCGGCCTTCTCCTCGCCCTCCTTGACGGCTGGGACGAGCTTGTCGCGGTAGAGCTCCTCGCCCTTGCCGCTGGTGCAGATGAAGCCGTCGCCGACACGCCCGGCATAACGGGCCACGAGTGGGCCACCGGCGGCGATGTAGAGCGGGATCTGCTGCTCCGGCTTGTCGTAGATCGTCGCCTTCTCGGTCTGATAGTACTCGCCCTCGAATGTGACGCGATCTTCGGTCCAGAGCTGCTTCATCAACGAGACGGCCTCACGCAGCCGCGCGTAGCGCTCCTTGAACTCCGGCCAGTCAGTGCCGGTCGCCGGGATCTCATTCAGCGATTCGCCGGTGCCGACGCCGAGGAAGACGCGGCCGGGCGCGAGGCAGCCGAGCGTCCCCATCGCCTGAGCCACGATCGACGGGTGGTAGCGGAAGGTCGGTGTCACAACGCTCGTGCCAAGCTGCACGGTGCTGGTGCGCTCGGCGACGGCCGCCAACCAGGCGAACGAGAATGGCGAGTGCCCGTTCGTGTGTCGCCAGGGCTGGAAGTGATCACTGACGATCACCGAGTCGAACCCGACCTCTTCAGCGATGACGGCAAAGTCCAGCAGCTCGCGCGGGCTGAATTGCTCCGCCGAGGCCTTCCATCCGATCTTCAGCATTATGTCTCCAAACTGCATGTAACCAGTGCAACGAACAGAACCCCACGACAGGGTACGACGATTCGTGCGCAGTGCCTATGCCACCTGCCTCCTGACCGGCATAACGACTGCCTCAATACCTGCATTCCCGCTGGACAGCCGCGCGACGTGTGCTATCGTGCCGCCGAATGTGGTCGCGATTGATGGGGAGGGACTGTATGGCATTGAAGCGCGAACTTGGAGATTGGATCGACGAGCGGCAGGAGCAGTTCACAACGATCTCCGACCAGATCTGGGAACGCCCGGAGGTCGCGATGGCCGAGCACTTCGCCTGTGATTTGCAGGCGCAGACGCTTGAGGCGGACGGCTTCCGCATTACCCGCAACGTCGGCGACCAGCCGACGGCGTTCAGCGCCGAATGGGGCAGCGGGTCGCCGATCATCGGATTCCTGGGCGAATACGATGCCCTGCCGGGGCTGTCGCAGAAGAACCAGGCGACGAAGGATCCGGTCGTGCCGGAAGCGCCGGGCCACGGCTGCGGCCACAACCTCTTGGGCACCAGCGCGCTGGCGGCGGCGATGGCGGTGAAGGCGTGGCTGGCCGAGACCGGCCAGACCGGCACCGTGCGCTACTACGGCTGCCCGGCCGAGGAGACGATCACCGGCAAGGTCTACATGGCCCGCGCCGGTGCGTACGACGACCTCGACGCGGCGATCACCTGGCATCCGTCGGGCACGACAACCGTCTCGCTGGGCAGCTCGCTGGCGGTCGACAACCTGCGCTTCCGCTTCTTCGGCAAGACGGCCCACGCGGCCGCCCAGCCGGAGCAGGGACGATCGGCGCTGGACGCGGTTGAGCTGATGAACAACGGCGTGAACTACCTGCGCGAGCACGTCATCGAGAAGGCGCGCATCCACTATGTCATCACCAACGGCGGCGGCGCGCCGAATGTCGTGCCGGACGAGGCCGAGGTCTGGTACTTCGTCCGCGCACCAGAGCGCGAGCAGGTCGAGGCGATCACCGCGCGCGTGCGCAAGATCGCCGAGGGCGCGACGCTGATGACCGAAACGACCTGGGA
>JAMLIA010000027.1 GCA_023954495.1 Thermomicrobiales bacterium
GATCGATCTCCCCGACCGGCATGCGCTGGTAGCGATCAATCAGGCGTTCGATGTCGCGCGTGAGTGCGTGCCGATCGAAGCGGCCCTGAATGATGCCGAGACCCGTCGCTGCGTCGATGATGCGATCGGCGTCCTCGCGCGTGGTTGCCCAGAGCAGCGACAGCAGCAGTCGTGAGTTGCGGGCACTCAACCTGCCAACCATGCCGAAGTCATAGGCCGCGATGCGCCCGTCATTGAAGACGGCGAAGTTCCCCGGGTGCGGATCGGCGTGAAAGAAGCGGTGGACGAAGACCTCGTCGAGGATGATGCCGGCAGCACGCCGGGCAAGCGCCGGGCGGTCGATCCCGGCGGAATCGAGCGCGGCGAGATTGTCGATACGGAGGCCCTCGATGCGCTCCATTGTCAGGACTCGATTCGTGGTCAGGTCCCAATGGATTTCAGGGATAACGAGGTCGTTCGACTCAGCGAAGTCTTCGCGGAACGCGTCGGCGTTGCGACCTTCGCGGAGGTAATCAAGCTCGTTCCGCAGCGTCCAACTGAACTCTTCGGCCAGATCGACCAGGTCGTACTGCTCAGCGAGCGGCGAGTGGCGCTGCGCGAACGACGCGAGCTGATGAAAGACGTGCAGGTCCTCGTTGATGCGCTCCAGTACGCCCGGCTTTTGCACCTTGACGACGACCGCGCGGCCATCGGGCAGCGTCGCGCCATGGACCTGACCGATCGATGCGGTGCCGACCGGCACGCGCTCAAACGTCGCGAAGATGTCACCGATTTGCCCATCCAGCTCGCGTTCGATCACGGCGATGATCGCGTCCGCCTCAACCGGCGGGGCGTTCTCGCGCAGCTTGCTCAGCTGATTGACATACTCGGGCGGCAGGAGATCATCGCGCGTCGACAGGATCTGACCCAGCTTGATGAACGTGGGACCGAGCTCTTCAAGCGCCAGCCGCAGATGCTCAGCCTGCGACACGCCGCCGTCGCGACCGCCGCGGAAGCCGAGACGCCCGAGCACCGGGACGCGATCGAGCCCGAACTGCTGGACCAGCCACCACAGCCCGTGACGCGAGACAACGCCAGCGATCTCCCGGTAGCGGTGGTGATAGCGCAACATACGAACGCTCAGAGTCCGGCCCCTTTTCGCGACTGACCGTGCGCCAGATCACGGTCATCTTACGAGTTTCGCGCGCCATCACGCGCATCGTTATCGACGACCTGCGCCGCTGGTACGATTTCGAGGCGCAAGAACCGAGTGCAGCATCTGTGCCGCGCGGAAAGGTGTCGATGGACAGTCCCCGGCAGACATCGCAGCCAGCAACCGAACCAGCGCCGGAAGCTATAGAGTGGCGACCGTTGGCATTCCTCAGCCTTCTGGCCGTTGGCATGGTCGTGCCTGCCATCTATTTCGCGTTGCGCTACCCACTGGCCGAGCACACCTGGGAACTCAGAGATATCGGGCAACTATCCAACTACAGTACCCGATCGTTCCAGATCTTTGTGACCGGGATGGTGGCGTGGTTCCTCATCAACATCAGCGGGTACATCGTCGCACGCCGCAGTAACCAGCAGATCGCGCTCGTCATCGTCCTGACGGCAGCAGCTATCGCCGGCCTGTTCCTTGTCGCGATGTACCCGGTCAACGCCACCGACCTGCACATGTACGCGGCACGCTCGCGGCTCTTCACCGAGTATGGTGTTGACCCAATCGCGGTGACGCCGAACGCATACCCGATGGACCCGTGGCACCGGCTGGTCAGTGGCGAGTGGGCGACCCACACGTCACCATACGGACCGCTCTGGAATCTGATCGCGGCCCCGATCACGGCGCTGGCCGGGGACCATCTCCTCCGTGCGCTGCTCGGATTCAAGCTGCTGGCGTTCAATGCGTTTCTCGCAACCGGCTGGCTCATCGCGAAAGGAGCGTCGCAGGAACCATCGGGGCGTCCAGCAGCGGCGGCGCTGCTGTTTCTCTGGAATCCGCTCGTTCTCTGGGAGGGCATCGGCAACGGGCATAACGATACGGTCGTCGCCCTGCTGCTGGTCGCGAGCGTTGTAGCGTGGCGCTACCGCCGCATCGGACTGGTCATACCGATACTCATTGCCGCCGTTTTGCTGAAGTACGTTGCGCTGATACTGCTGCCTCTCGCTGCGGTTGCAGTCTTCCAGCATGCACGAGCGCACGGCACGCTGCGCCGCACGTCGGTGCTGACCATCATGATGAGCGCAATTGTCCTCGTCGGCGGCCTGGCTCCGTTCTACGACATCGGCGCGATTCGCGCGAGCATCGCCGCGCAAGGCAGGATCTACGCGACATCGCCCGCCTCGATCGCGATTCGGGAACTGCAGTATTTCTTCACCGAGCCGAATGCGTTCCGTATCGTCCAGACGGTGGGTTGGCTCGCCGTAGCCATTGCCGGTCTGGTGTGGGTGTGGCGGCTGATGAAGCGGCCGGAGCGACTGCCGGATGCCATGTTCGAGGTCATCTTCATCTTCCTGCTGCTCGCGACGATGAATTTCCGCAGCTGGTATCTCATCTGGCTCGTTGCGCTCTCTGGTTTGTCCGCTTCGCGCTGGGCTGCAGCGCGCACCATCGCCTGGTCGGTCGGTGCGATGGCGGCGTATCCGCTGCTGATCTGGATCTGGGGCTGGAGCGGGTACACATTCCAGCGCGTGGAGGATATCGTCGTCCTGCTCATGTTCGGTCCGCCAGTTGTCGTATCGCTATGTGGGCTCGCGTCACTGCCGTTCAGTCGTCTGAAGCGTCAGTCGCTGGAACCAGCGGTCAGCAGTGGCAAGCACCAACAGCAGCGTGATCGTGCCCCAGAGCTGACCGCCGAGTACATCCGTGGGCCAGTGCGCACCGGACACGACCCGGCTGTAGGCGGTCGCGACCAGCGCGACACCCGCAGATACCCGGATGATGATCCTGCCGAACCTCGATGTTGAGAGCATCGGCGCGACGACGAACAGCGCTCCGGCGATCAGAACCGTGCCGTAAACGTGGCCGCTCGGAAAGCCGTTACCAGAACTCTGCCGGAGCACCTCGACCTGTTCGGCTGTTGGTCGCGAGCTGTCGATCAGGATCTTCGCCAGGACGTTGAACGGTCGCAGTGCGGCGGAGCCAACCAGCACTGCCGCAACCCAACGCTCGCCCCGCCGAAACTGCCACAGGGCGATCAGCAGTACAAACGGCACCGCAATCGCTGACGAACCGACCCAGTAGCCGAACAACTCCACCCAGCGGTCGGCTGGGAAGGCGAATGCCTGGACGGCGTGCGAAATGCGCAGGTCAATGGCAAGCGTGCCGGGGCCGACGACGATCAGCGACAGCGTGATGGCTGCGGCGAGCAGGACGCAGGCGATCGCGAACCGGGCTCGGGGGTGGGTGCTGGCAGTCACGGCGGGGTATCCAATGGGCTGTTCTGGTCAGCGAGATATGTTCGGTCGAATGTCATTCCTTTTTCCTGCCATCTCGCACTCGTCTGATTCAGCCCAGGGTGCAGGTTGTCGGCGCGGACTGCTCTGCATTATCGGCACCGACGACCTGCACCCTGGGCTGCTCAATGCAGGACGAGAACGAGGGCACATTGCTGCGCCCTCGCATCTGCAACATGACGTGACTCGCAAGCTCGCTTAGTCGTGGTCGACGACCGTGTCCCAGGCGAGCGCAACCAGGTAGCGCGTGATCGACATGATGGAGTTGAGATCGACCGACTCGTTGATGTTGTGCGCGCCGGACTTGCTCGGGTCGGAATCCGGGTGGCCCGGCATGAAGCCGTAGGCGACGTTGCCGAGCGGGCGCACGAATCGTGAATCGGTGAAGCCGACGGTCAGCCCCGGCACGAACTCGACGTCGTCGCGTCCGATCGCCTTCTTCGTGGCGGCCATGATGTAGTCTGCCAGCTCGGAATCGTAGGTCGACGCATTTGACACCGCTGTGTTGATCACCTCGACGCGAACGCCATCGAGGCCGGACATCAGGTTCTCGATCTGCGCCTGCACGTAGGCCGGGGACTGATGCGGCAGCGAGCGGACATCGCAGGTGATCGTGCAGTTCTCGGCGACCGAGTTGGACTTCACGCCGGCGTTGATCATCGTCGCGACGAAGGTCATGCGGCTGGCGGCACGCAGGTACGACGCCAGGCTCGGGTTCACTTCGTTGACCTGAGCCAACACCTCTTCCAGATTGTCGACTGACACCGCCTCGTCGATACCGGCCAGCGTCTTCAGGTCGGTGAATGCGGCGTTGTCGACCGAGACTTCCGGCTCGTAGCCTCGAATGCGGCGGATAACTTCCTCGGCCTTATAGATGGCGTTGTCAGCCTTCCACGGCTGCGAGGCGTGGAAGCCACGCCCGACGATGTGGATGCGCACTTCCATGCGCCCCTTCTCGCCGACGTTAATCGGGTAGATCAGGCGGTCGCCGACCTTGATCGGTGCGCCGCCACCCTCGTTCACCGAATAGTCCGCGCGCAGCACCTCGGGGTAGTGCTGCGCCATCCAGCCAAACCCGTACGCCCCGCCGGACTCTTCGTCCGAGCAGACCGCCAGGGTGAGTTCGCCCTTGAGCTTGACGCCCGCACGCTTAAACAGGATGAGCGCCATCGTTTCGGCTGCGACGATCTGCTTCATGTCCGACGCGCCACGACCCCAGAGGCGGCCATCGACGATCTCGCCGCCGAACGGGTCATGCGTCCACTGCGATACGTCCTCGACCGGCACGACGTCGATGTGCGACAGCATCAGCAACTTCGGGCGAGCGCCCGGTGTGCCGAGGCTGGCGACGATGTTTCCACGATTCTCGCCCGGGATGTAGATCGTGGAGTCAATGCCGTCGGCTTGCAGCTTGTCGCGCAGCAGCTCGGCGGCCGGCAGCTCGTCGCCCGTGCGGGTCGTGCCGCTGCCATCAAATGGCACGATCGGCTCGGGATACGGCTCGCCGGGTGCCGGCTTGCCGGTCGGCGGCCATGGTGCTTCGGCGTTGACTCCCGTATTTACGCTCGGGATCTGCACGAGCTTCTGCGTGAGCTCGATCACCTCATCCCGCGCGTCCTCAACCATTTTGAGCATGTCATCCAGCGTCACCATGTCTTGTCACCCTCCCTGATTCCCATAGACCGTTGGCGGTTCGGCGCACTCTAGACCGCTTTCGGGGCAGGCGCAAGCCTTTCGTGTAGCTCGCGAAGGCAACCTGCGCGCTCCAGTGCAAGCCTTTCAAGGGTCACTATTGAGGAGCTGGAGTTCTGCCAGTCTCGACCTGATAGGCAGCCTCGCTGCCAATCCAGACCTCGCCGTCGGCATAGGCTTCCTTCTTCCAGATTGGCACGATCTCCTTGATACGTTCGATGCAATAGGCGCACGCCTCAAACCCGGCGGCTCGATGCGCAGAGGAAACGGCAATGACAACGCTCGCCTCGCCGATCTGCAACCTGCCTGTGCGATGCTCAATCGCGACCGCCAGCACTGGCCAGCGTTCGCGCATCTCAGCGCAAATCTGGGTCAGCATCTTTTCTGCCGCCTCGGGATACGCTTCATAATCCAGCCACAGCACGCCGCGTCCGCGTGCGTTATCCCGCACCACTCCGGCGAACGTGACGATCGCTCCCGCACCCGGATGCTCGGCGTGGGCCGCAATTGCCACCTGGTTGAGCGGCTCATCGGTCACACGCACGTGATCGTCACTACCACCAGAAACCGGCGGAATAAACGCAATCTCGTCGCCATCTTTCAGCGCCTCACCACGGCCAACGTACTCCTGATTCAGCATGACCATTGACGCCCGGAACAGCGGCGCGATCTCGGAGAACTCGCCATCAACCCAGGCCATTACATCGGCAACCGTGCTCCCCGCAGGCAACTCAATGGTCCGCTCGGACTCACCGATGCGTTCTCGGACGATCGCGAAGAACCGCAGCGAAATCTTCAACGGAGAAACCCTTCAGATGATGCAGTCGATTCCGACAGGTCAACCTTACTCCGAGCCGGGCGCGTGTGGATCGGGAACATGGTCGGCGGAGTCAACGGCCCGGCGTATAGCAAGCTCGCGGGTGACCTCGGCAGCCAGGATCACAATCATGGCGGCGAAGTAGATGAGGCCGAGGAACGAGATCAGTCCGCCTAGCGCGCCGTAGACCCCATCATTGTCGGCAACCACCGCAACAAACCAGGCAAATACACGTGTGAGAAATTCCAGCCCGATTGCCGAGAATAGCGCGCCAATCCAGATATCGCGCAATCCGAGCCCATGCTGAGGAACCCAGCGAAAGATGAGCAGGAAGGTGAGGAACGACAATGCAACCGGGAGCGCTGCAAAGAAGATTGACCAGAGCCGGTCAGAATACAGCAAATCGAACCGGCCGAATGCTCGCGTTCGCAAAATACCGACAGTGATGGTCAGGATCGTTGAGGACAACAAGAGTAGTGATAGACCAAGCACCGACGCCAGATCCTTCAGCCGCGCATGGACCATCGATGGCCGTACCGCGACATCGAACGCGCGATTGAGCGAACGACGCAACGCGCCGAAGAAACCGCTGGCTGTCCAGGCTGCACCAATGATGGCTGGAATCGCCAAGACCGTACTCTGAATATTTGCGACCGATTCGACGGCACTCGCAATCGGCTTATCCAGATTCGCATCAGCCGGAAGATACGCAATGATGCTGTTGGTGATCCGCAGCTGCAAATCAGGATCGCGAATGAAAAAACTGATAACTGCGACCAGAAAGATGACGAACGGGATCAGTGACAGCAGCGCGAAATAGGTAATCGCTGCTGCGTAAATGGTGCCGTCATGAGACAGAAAGCTCATGTATGCGCGATAGATCGGGTTGGACGTGACGAACGAGTGCGCCCGGTCGTACTGATTCCGCACCCCGGAGGGCACTGCAGGAAGGCGCATGCTGGCAGAAACCCTTCGACCACTCGCGGATCGTGGAAGTCGCGGCGAGCGACTTGCTGTACGAACATATGCAGCACGCCAGGCTATCTGCGTGCTCAACGCCTGAAGATCATATCCAAAAGGGAAGAACCGATGTCCGTAAACAGATTCACCCTGACCGATGGGTCAGCCGTGACGATCCATGATTCATCCGTCACGCTGGAGCCACGCGCTGGCGCATCGCTGCTGATCGACTGCACGCAGATCACCACCGTCAGTCGCGGCGGCACCGAGCTGATCGTCGCCCGGCGCGAAGCCGACCCGCTGCGCATGCAAGCCGCGTCCATCGCCGACGCCCGCGCTATCGAGCAGGCGCTCCAGACCTGCTGCGGCATCAGCCCGCTCTATCGCGCGCGCTGGAACCCGGAGGAGGATGCTTAAGGTTGTCGGGTGAGAGTGCCCCCGGCAGGACTCGAACCTGCGACATGCGGCTTAGAAGGCCGCCGTTCTGTCCCCTGAACTACGGGGGCGGGCGTGGAGCATGCATCCGGCTCGCTCAGAAGGGAGTCGAACAGGTATCTCCAACAGCGAATTCTATCCCAGCCGCGGTGGCTTCGCTGGATCACGTCGGCACCTGCCGTCGGGTATCCTCGTGCGACGCAGGTGACTGGTCGTGCATCGCTGAGGATAGCAACAGATGACGCGCGCATTGCGCAACCCGCGATTCTGGATCGGGATACTCGCCAGCATTGTCGCGCTTATTATCGTCGCACGCGGCGTCAATCGGAATGAGGTCGCGGAGGCGTTTCGTGACGCTCATTACTGGATGCTCATTCCAGCTGTTTCGCTGGCTGTTTTCTCACTCGTGACTCGCGGATATCGCTGGCAGGCGCTCTTCCATCCGCTTCGTCCGCCGGTCGGGGAACTCTTCGGCATCATGATGATCGGCTACACCGTGACGGCGGTGCTGCCGTTGCGGCTGGGCGACTTCGCGCGGATCTACTTGCTCAGTCGACTGAAGGGTTTCCGAACGCTCCAGGTGGCGGCGACAATCATTGTCGAGCGTTTGCTCGATGTTTCGACCGTGATCGTCATCATGGCTTGCCTGATCCCGTTTGTGCCGCTGCCGTACGAGGCACGTGTGGGCATGGGTATCGGTCTTGCTGCTGTTGTGCTGATCGGTCTGGCCATCGGCATCAGTTGGGTGCAGCGCGACGCAATCCAACGTGTGCTCGCACGCCGTAGCAGCGCGACTGGCGGCCGCTTGTGGGCGAAGATCGAAGATTTCTCGGGGGCGGCGATCGACGGCTTCAGCGTGCTTGGATCAATTCGCGCGACCGGAGCTGCCGGTTTGCTCTCACTGGTGACCTGGCTAACCGGTGGGCTGACGATGTGGGCCATGTTGCGCGCCTTCGATCTGCCCAGCTCGCTGTCGGCGGCGCTCTTCATCCTGACCATGTCGGCCCTGTCGATGGTCATCCCATCGTCGCCCGGCTTCGTGGGCGTCTACCACGCTGTCCTCGTCGAGGCGCTGGTAACCGTCTACGATGCGCCGCGCGGCCCGGCGGTGTCTTTCGCCATCCTGACGCATCTGGTGATGTTCCTGCCGCCGGTAATTCTCGGCGTGGGGTATCTCATCAAGGAGCATCAGATCTGGGATGCGCTGCTGCGCTGGGGGCAGAACGACCCGGAGTCGACTCCTGATGAAGCGAACTCCGGCCAGCTAGTCGACTGACGTCTTCCCGGCGGCTGGCGGTCGGCGGGCGCGTAGCGAAGCAGCAAACTCCGCCAGGTGCGTCGAGAGCGATTCTCCGAACCCCGAGATGGTCACCATCGTCACTTTGCCCTTGCCGACGTTTGCCTGCACGAGGATCTCGGCGGTGACACGCGGCAACACGCCCTCGCGGCCACCCATGACGAACGCCTGATTCGGCCTGCCGGTCCGTCCGGAGCGGTAGCCGCGCTCAGTGAAATACGCAACGGCGGCGTCGAGAACTGCGTCCGGCGGTTGCCGCGCCACGACCTTGCGCTGGAATTTCGTTCTGGCCATCTCCGCCGAGACAGTCTCCCGGTCGCTCATCCTCCCAGCCCTTTCGACATTATTCCTGGAGCGTCACCGTCCACGACTCGCCCGGTGCCATCACGACGCACTTCGCGCTGGTCTGCTCTTCAACCTTCTTGCGAAACTCTTCAGGATCCTGCTTGATCGGCGGGAAGGTGTTGTAGTGACACGGAATAACAACCTTGGGCCGCACGAAGCGCGTCGCCTTGACCGCATCGTCGGGACCCATTGTGAAGAAGTCACCGATCGGCAGAATGGCGACGTCGATACCCTCATCGCCGATGAGCTGCATGTCGAGGAACAGAGCCGTGTCACCGGCGAAATAGATCGTCTTGCCGGCGAAGCGCACGATCAAGCCACATGGCTGGCCAAGCGGACCGCCTTCGGAGTGGTGCGAGGTGTGCCAGGCCGGTGTGAGCTTGACCGTGCCGCCATCGAACGCCGCCGTGCCGCCGTAGTTCGGTGTGATTGTCTCGCAGCCCTTGCCGGCCAGGTAGCCGCTGAGCTCAACCTGAGCGACGACGGGACAACCGGTCTTGTCGGCCAGCTTGACCGTGTCGCCGACATGGTCGTCGTGGGCGTGAGTCAGGAGGATGACATCCGGCTGGATATCGTCGGCGGTGATCGTCGCCACCGGATTGCCGGTGATGAACGGATCAATGGCAATCACCTTGCCGTCGGATTCCAGCGTGAACGCTGAGTGACCGATGTAGCGCAAGGTTACTTCCGGCGCTTGCTCCTGCTGTTCCTGCTTGTCCGCTGTCATCCGGGTTACCTCCTCCTGGCTCGTGGGGTGGGCCTAACGCTCGAACACGATATTCCCGCCCGACATCGTCATGTCAACCTGAACTTCGTGGAGCTGCTCGGGATCAACCGAGAACGGATCGCGATCGAGCACGATGGCGTCCGCCAGCTTTCCGGCGACCAGCGTACCCTTGATCGCTTCCTCGAACGATCCGCGTGCACCGTTGATCGTATACATCTCCAGCGCCTCGGCGACGGACACGCCCTGCTCCGGCCCCATCTTGTCACCATCGAGCGTTAAGCGCGTTACCGCAGCGCGGATGCCAACCCACGGCTCTGCCGGAGTGACCGGCGCATCGGACGAGCCGATTGCCAGGATGCCGCGATCCAGCCAGTCACGGGTCGGGTAGGACAGCTCAAGCGTCTGCCGCGAGAAGTTGCGAATGTACGAGTCGCCGAGATAGTGAATGAACGACGGCTGCGGCACGGCGATGAGCTTCAGCTCGACCATGCGATCGAGCAGGTCGTCGCGCAGCAGGCCGCAGTGCTCAATCCGCCAGCGCGCATCCTCTTGCGGGTGCGCCTGGAGCGCCTTGTCCATCGCGTCGATGATCATCTCGATGGCGCGATCGCCGATAGCATGGGCGCAGCACTGGAAACCGGCGGCAGCGGCACGCAGGAAGGCGTCGTCGAGCTCGTCCTGCGTGTAGACCTGAATGCCGTAATTGTCCGGTTCATCCGGATACGGGAACGACATCGCGGCGGTGCGGCCGCCACCCGAACCATCCTGGAAGACCTTGGCCGGGCCAATCCGCAGCCACTCGTCGCCGAAGCCGGTCTTGATGCCGAGCGCTGCAAGTGCGTCGAGCGTGTCGTGGATCAGCATCATCGTGTAGGTGCGCACGGGCAGCTCGCCGGCCTCGCGCAGCTCCTGATAGGCCATCAGCTCGTCGGAGCGACGGATGCTGGCGTCGGCCCACGAAGTGATGCCCATCGAGAGGTACTTCTTACCGGCGACGATGAGGTTGCGCTTGATGTCGTCCTTCGTCGGCGGCGGCACGAGGCTGCGCACCAGTTGCTGCGCCGTCTCGCGCAGAACGCCGGTCGGCTCGCCTTGCTCGTCGTGGTCGATCTCGCCGCCCTGCGGGTTCGGCGTGTCGCGGGTGATGCCAGCCAGCCTCAGTGCAGCGCTGGAGGCGACACCGATGTGGCCACAGGTACGGGTCAGGTATGCGGGACGGTCGCCGACAACGGCGTCGAGATCGTAGCGCGTCGGGTGGCGCATTTCGGCGACGCGCGTATCGTCGTAGCCCCAGCCGTGAATCCAGGCGTCGGGCGCGGCAGCGGCGGCGGCAGCGCCGAAGCGCTCCGCGATCTCGGCGATCGACGAGACCGACTGCGCCGTCGCATCGACGAGCTGCAGGTTTGCGCCGTACATTGGCGGGTGGCAATGGTTGTCGTTGAGACCGGGCATCAACACGCGACCGCCAAGGTCGATGACCTTCGTCTCCGGCCCCTTCAGCGCGTCAATCTCATCGGCACTCCCGACGGCCAGAATGCGATCGCGGAAGGTCGCCATCGCTTCGGCGCGCGGGTTTGCGCGATCGATCGTGTAGATTGTTCCGTTTGTATAGATAACGTCTGCTGGCATTGTGGTTGGCCCTCACCCCCCTGCCCCCTCTCCCAACGGTTGGGAGAGGGGGTGTCATGTAATTCAGATTATGGCTGCCGTTCGGATGGCGTAGATATCAGGTTCAGGATGGTATCCAGTACCCAGCCGTGGCGATGTAAGACATCATCATTGGTGAAGCGGATGACGCGGTAGCCGTAATGCTCAATAGTCTCAGTTCGGCCTGCGTCGTATTCTCTTTGTGTTTCGTGTACCTCCCCGTCAATCTCGATAATCAGACGAATTTCGGGACAACAGAAGTCAACGATGTATGGGCCGAGCGGATGTTGGCGGCGGAACTTCAGGTTAGCCACTTGTCGCCCACGAAGACTCTGCCACAAGCACTCCTCGGCCGGTGTCATCCGCTGCCAGAGCACACGCGCCATGCCATCGTTGCTGCGGCGAATCCCCCGAATCCGTCCGCTTGTGGTCTCCCGCCGATCCATATCTATCCTTCGTCTCCCCCTCTCCCAGAATTGGGAGAGGGGGTCGGGGGGTGAGGGCCGCTTTCCTACCGCGAATACACCACCCGCCCATCTGCGACCGTCATGTCGACCTTCACCGACCCGACTTCACCCGGTTCGACACTGGAGATGTCGGTCTCGAAGACCACGGCATCACCGAGCTTGCCGGGCGCGAACGAGCCCTTGATGTCTTCCTCGAACGATGCGTAGGCACCGTTCCAGGTGTAGGCGCGCACGGCTTCGTTGAGCGAGACAGCCTCTTCAGCCCAGATGACATCGCCATCTTCGGCGCGGCGGGTCATCATCGTCTGCAGGCCGATGACGGCGCTCGTGTCGACGACCGGAGCATCGGTCGAAGCTGCAGCAACGATGCCGTGCTCGTAGAAGGTATTCATCCCGTAGGCGTAGCGGATGCGGTCGCGTCCGAGGTTTTGCAGGTAGGCGTCCTTGAAGGCGTAGAGGAACGTCGTGCCGGGGATCGGCACCGCACCGACGCGCTGGATGCGTTGGACCAGGTCGTAGTCGATAATTGAGCAGTGTTCAATGCGGTGACGATGGTCGGGACGTGGCGTTTCGGCTAGTGCTTCTTCGTAGGCGTCGAGCAGCAGCGAGATCGCGGCGTCGCCGATCGCGTGCGCGCAGCACTGGAATCCGGCGTTATGAGCTTTGATGAAGCGCGCCTTGACGGCGTCGATGTCGTCGTCCATCCAGAGACCGACGTTCGTCTCTTCTCCAAGGTACGGCTGCGACATGCGCGCCGTGCGACCGCCGATCGAGCCATCGAGGAAGAACTTCGCCGGTCCGATCCGCAGCCACGCATCGCCGAATCCGGTCTTGATGCCGAGCGAGATGAGATTATCGAGCGTCTCGTCAATCATCATCATCAGGTAGGTTCGCAGCGGAAGGCGGCCATCGTTACGCAGCTCGATGTAGGCGCGCATGTGCTCTGGCGTGCGGACACCCGCCTCGGCCCAGCTCGTGACACCCTTGGACAGGAAATCCTGCCCGGCGAGGAGCAGCAGCTCCTTCATCTGTTCGACGGTCAGCGGCGGAATCTGGGATTGGACCATCTGCAGCGCCGCTTCGCGCAGAACGCCGGTGGGCTCGCCGTGCTCGTCGCGGTCGATTGTGCCGCCCGGCGGGTCATCGGTCGCGGCGGTAATGCCAGCCAGCGCCAGGGCCCGCGAATTGGCGACGCCGATATGGCCACAGGCACGAACGACGACAACGGGATTATCCGGCGACACCGGGTCGAGATCATCGCGGGTCGGGTGGCGCTGGTCATCGAGCCGCGCCTGATCGTAACCGCGTGCCTGCACCCAGTCGCCCGAGGGTGTCGCGCGCGCGCGCTCGGCGATCTTCGCGACGATGTCAGCGACCGTACGGTTCGGCGGTGTGCCGGCGTCGATGTTGTGCATCGCAGCGCCGGTATAGAGCGGGTGGCAGTGGGCATCGTTCATGCCGGGGGCGACGGTGCGACCCGCCAGATCCACGATCTCAACGCCCGGAGCGCGCCAGGCCAGCACATCCGCATCGGAGCCTACTGCGGCGACCTTGCCGACGCGGATCGCGACGCCGGTCGCGTTGCTCGACTCCAGCTCGCCGGTCAGCACATGGCCATTCACGAAGATAACATCGCCGACAGACGGCGAGCGATCACGATCCCAAACCAGCATGGCGATTCCCTTCCCTCGTCGTCCTCACTCTGTAGCGCATGATACGTCAGCCTGCGCGCAGGCTGCCTGACAAGCAGGTACTGGACAATACAGTGGAAATCGTGGAAGATGTGCTCATCGTGTACGAACACACTGACCAGATACTGGTGTGTATTGAAGGGATGCAGCTGTGCAGCCTGCTGTCGGGTCCTCCATTGTCGATCGCATGATCGGCGTCATGAAGCTCGATGGACCGACCTATGAGGAGATTGAGCGCGATCGGGATGCGACGACCCAGGCGCTGATTGTCGTTGCGATCGTTGCTGCAGCCGGCGGCATCGGTGCGATTCGCGATAACGGTGTGAGCGGCCTGATTGGCGGAATCGTCGGCGCGATCATTGGCTGGATCATCTTCTCTTTCGTCGCCTATTTCGTCGGCACGAGATTGATTCCGGGCAAATACACTGCGGCGACGCCGGGCGAGTTGCTGCGTGTCATGGGCTTCGCTCAGGCTCCGGGCGTGCTGTCCGTTTTCGGCCTGATCGCCGTCATTGGCCCGCTGCTCGGGTTCATCGGTGGCATCTGGGGCATCGTCACCGCCATCGTTGGTCTCAAGGCGGCGCTGGAGATGTCAACCGGACGCGCGATCGCGACTGGGCTGATCGCCGCGATTCTGTCTGGCATCGTCGTAGCAATAATACTGTTGCCGTTCGGGCTCGCTGCCTGGGCGCTGGCCTAGGCTCGACCAAGCTGAACCACAGAGAACTTCAGGGGACGCTTCGTGCGTCCCCTTTTCTTGCGTCTGAATCGAGATGAATTAGCGGCGAAGCACGATTGTGGATGCAATCATGTCGTGCAGGGCCTGCTTGCGAGCCGTGAATGCAGCGATGAGATAGCCAATACCGAAGAACATGCCGGAAAGATACTTGGCGAAAAAACGCCCGGTTGCCCGGCCGAATGTCAGTGGCACCCCGAACTGATCCGCTACGATGATGCCAAGCGCGCGTTTGCCAAGTGTCGCCTGGTACGAAGAAGATTCCTGGAGGGAGAAGTACAGCCACACTCCAACGAGTCCGAGAAAAAAACCAAGATCATCCAGAGTTCCGACAAGAGCAGCCAGGCCAACCCACACGATGATGCCATCGATGACAGCGGCGGCTGCCCGCTGCCAAAACCCCGCGTACGACTTGGATCCCACGTGGCTGGTGCTGTCGACAGTCGGCTGTGGTCCCGCCTGAGCCAGCGGAACAGCAGACGCAAAGCTGGGTGCTGGCGGCACAGAAGCAGTTGTCGCAACAGCCTGACCGCAGCTTGTACAAAAGCGCGCGCTCGCATCAAGCGACGCACCACAATTCATGCAGAACATTTCGCTCCCAATTATGCTCGGGCCGACATTTGAAGTTACGAATGAATTGTATCGCGAGGATGCTGTGTCGCACAAGGCATGTGTCTCTTACGACACGTTGCTGCAAGTGCCGGTTACTTCCTGAGGACCAGGGTATTGGCGATCAGGTCGTGCAGCGCCTGCTTGCGTGCTGTTAAGGCGGCAATGATATAGCCGACCGAGAAGAACATGCCGGAGAGCAGGCGGGCGAATGCACGGCCACTGGCTCGACCGAAGGTCAAGCGCTGTCCCTGCTCTTCGGTGACGATGATCTTCATCGCCCGTTTGCCGAACGTTGCCTGCTTCGCGGAACTCTCCTGCAGGGCAAAATAGATCCAGTGGATGACGAACACCGCCGTCACCACCACGAGTCCGGCCAGCGCGTCGGCCATGTCCGAGTTGCCCACGACGACGTATACGAAGACCGCCATGACGAATCCAACGACCCAGAACATCAGTGTCAGGATGATCCAGTCAATCATGAGCGCAATAAAGCGCTCACCGAACGAGGCGTATGCCGTTGTGACCGGGATGCTCGTCGGCCAGGATTGTGGACTCGCCTGCGTCGTCTCAGAGGTCGGTGATTGATAGGCCGGTGGAGTGAACGTCGGCGTCGATGCTTCGGCCCTGCCCGGAGTTGAGGGAGTTGGCGAAGCGACGACAGCCGCGCCGCAGACGTGGCAAAAGCGCGCGTCCGAACTAAGCGGTGCGCCGCAGTTGCTGCAAAATTTCGCGGACGATTGATCCACGCGGCCTACCTCTCTTGCTCCAGCCACCAGCGCGCAACGTCATCGGCACGAGCGATCCAGATGTCGCCCTGGTCGATTGCGTAGTCGAGCAGGTTGGCCAGCGCGCGCGATGGCCCAGGGCGTCCGCTGACCCAGGGATGCAGCGTCAGGCAGAGCAGCTTGCCCTCGTCGCGCAGCACATCGAGATCATCACGCCAGAACTCGGCGGCGTGGCGTGGGTTCACCGTCCAGTCAACGAAGTAGGTGTAGTCATCGTAGAAGCGCGACGGTGGCAGGTGCACGACCGGGTCGCGATCAGCGAGCGGCGATTCCAGCCAGGGCAGGTCGGAGCGCGCAACATCCATTTGCCAGCGCAAGCCCAATTGCTGCACTGCGGCAGTTGTCTGGTCGTTGTAGCGCCAGGCGGGCGTCTTGTGGCCGGTCGGGCGCTGGCCGGTCACCCGCTCGATCGCGTCGATCGTGCGTGACATGTCAGCGATCTGCTCATCCAGCGTCATCGGCGTGTAGTAGCGATGGTCCCATGAGTGGATCGCCGACTCGTGCCCCGATTGGTGGGCGCGCGCGACCGCGTCTGGTCGGTCTTCCACACAGCGGCCGACCCAGCAGAACGTGCCGGCGACCCCCCGGTCGTCCAGCAGCTCAATGAGCCGCCAGACGCCGGTTTCCAGATCGTATTCCGCTTGCGACCGCCAGTAAAAGTCATCCGGGCCGTGGTGGTTGACCTCGCCGTAGATCCCATCGACGTCGATGCTGACGATCAATGCCGAGCGGAAGTTGGCAGGCCAACGGCCTGGTCCGTCAACCATTCGCTACTCATCCTCGTCGTAGGTTGCGAACTCATCGCCGAGGTCGAGCGGAGTCCAGGCGACCAGCTCTTCAGTGAAGGCGACGAAGTTCTTCAGGCCGGTCTCGATGATGTCGTTGCCGTATTCGAGCGTCGCGCGTCGCGCGTCGCCGAGCGCGCCGTTGCGGGTGTACTCATCGAAGCGATACGGCACGTTCACGTTGTAGCGTTGCAGCGTCTTGCGGAACTCGTAGGTGAGATCGGTGAGCTCGCCGGCGGCCAATGCATCTTCCTTCACGACCTGCGGCACCAGTGCCTTGGCGACGGACGTCTCCATCTCGCAAGCGTGGCCGGTGATTCCGGTCTTGTCGTGCTTCTCGGCCAGACCCGGATCAGCGAACGAGAAGTAGGAGCAGGCACCAATGAACGTCGGATCGATCTCTTCCTTGATGCGGACGGTCGCGACGCCGAGCGCCGGGATGTTGCCGCCATGGCCGTTGACGATCAGGAAGCGCTCGAAGCCATGCTCGTAGAGCGACGACACGACCTCGGCCAGCACCTGGACGAACGTCTCGGGCGCAAGCGTGATCGTGCCAGGGAAGTTCATATGGTGGAACGACACGCCCCACGGCATTGGCGGCGCGACCAGCAAGCGCGGATGAGCTAGCTCAGTGGCGCGGCGGCAGAACTCGTAGGACGCGGCGATGTCCATGCTCAGCGAAAGGTTCGGTCCGTGCTGCTCGTTCGAGCCGACCGGCAGCAGCACGACTTCGACCTGTTCGATGATCTCATCGACTTCCGGCCACGACAGGTTCGCCAGTACCAGATCTTTCGTTGACTCGCTCATTCTCTGCTCCTCTGTGGTGTCGACCGCGTGGGACGACCGATCGTCGGCATAGGTCTGTGACCTACCCGCGGCGGATCTCCTCGATAGCCGCGCCGAGCTGCTGAATTTCTTCCTCGGTATTGTAGAAGCCGGTCGAGAGTCGCACGCAGGCGGGCGACGGAATCGTGCGCAGGATGAAACCACGCTGATCCAGCGCCGCAACGAGGTCGCCGGGCGCAACGCCGGTCAGATTGAACGTGATCAGTCCGGCCATGCGCGACGAGGGAGTGATGACCTCGACACCGTCAATTGCTGAGAGCGTCTTGTGCGCCAGTTGGCCGAGCGCGGCGATGCGGTCGTAGATCCAGTCCATCCCGACATCATCGACAAGCCACTGCGTGGCTGCTGCCTGTCCGGCGATGAGCGGATAGTAGGTCGCGATGCGGTCGAATCGTGCTGCGCCGGGCGTCGGGGTCAGGTAGCCACCGGCGGTATCGAGCCCGCCCATCGCGTTGAAGTAGCTGACGTAGGTCTGCTCGAACCACGAGAGGCGCTCCTCGCGGATCCAGAGCGAGCCGGTGCCCTCCGGACCGCAGAGCCACTTCTGGCCCGGCATCGCGTAGCCGTCGGGATCGTTCTCGTACAGCTTCGGATCGAGCGAACCGGCCGACTGCGCAGCATCAACCAGGACGAGCACGTCGTTGCGCCGGCAGACGTCGACGATCTCCTTGAGCGGCAGGACTGCGCCGGTGTTCCAGGCGAGGTGCGAGATGATGAGCGCGCGCGTGCGGCGCGTGATGAGGCGCTCGATCTTGCCGGCGACATCACCATCTCCAACGCCGAGGTCGGCGAGCTTGATGCGCACGCCGTGGCGACGAGCCACGACATAGAGCGGCAGTTGTCCACCCGGGTGCTCCAGGTTGGTGATGATCGCCTCGTCGCCGCGCTGCCAGTCAACGCCGTGGATCATGATGTTCATGCCTTCGGTCGTCAGCTCGGTCAGCGCGATTTCGCTGTCCTTGACACCGAGTGCCCGCGCGACCGCATCTCGCGCAGCTGGCTTGAGCTTCATCTTGGCTTCCCAGCCGCCCATCTGAATGCGGCCGTCCTCGAACTCAGCGCGGGCCATGTTGGCCATCGCTTCCGCCGCAACTCGCGGGAGCGGGCCGTTGGTGCCGGTGTTCAGGTACGCCTTGCCCAGGACTGCGGGCACCTGTTCGCGGATCGAGGCGACCCTGGAGTCAGTCGTTACCGTCACGTGTCCTCCTCATCGCTGCGGGTCGTGGTGACTGTCGGAATACGGTCGATGTCGCGCATCCTAACCGCTTTCGCCGCTGCCCGCATTACCCGCGTGAGGAAGCCTCCAGCGCCTGCTCGAAGTCGGCGATGATGTCGGCGATGTTTTCGCAGCCGACTGAAACACGAACGAGGTCCTGGCGATGCGGCCAGACCAGCGTCGAGACATCGCCGAGATGGACGGCGTGAGCACAGAGCTTCAGCGCGTCGGCAAAGCGGTTGCCCTGCGCTGTCTTGCCCTGCATGCGGAACGACAGCACGCCGCCGTAGCGCCCGCCGGTCAGCTCTTTGGCGATCGTGTGGCCGGGGTGCGATTCCAGTCCGGCGTAGAGGACGACCTCAACCTCCGGCTGGCGCTCCAGGAACAGCGCTAGCTCCAAAGCGTTCGCGCAATGGCGCTCCATGCGCAGCTCCAGCGTCTTGACGCCGCGCAGCAGCAACCACGAGTTGAAGGGGCTGACCGGAGAGCCGAGGATCTCAACCTGGTGGCGGACCTGATCGATCAGATGCTTCGATCCCGCGATTGCTCCGGCAATCGCGTCGCCGTGGCCGCTGATGTACTTGGATGCCGAATGCAGCGACAGGTGCGCGCCGTGCTCCAGTGGACGAAAGAGGTACGGACTGGTGAACGTGTTATCGATGACCAGCAGCGCATTGTGGTCGCGCGCGATCCGGCCCAGCGCCGGGATGTCGCTGACGCGGTTGGACGGATTGGCCAGGAACTCGGTGTAGATCATCGCTGTCTCGGGCCGCATTGCCTGCCGCACGGCGTCGAGATCCGTGATATCGACCGGTGTCACATCGATGCCGAATACCGGCGCTTCTTCATACAGGTAGGTTTCGGTCGACTCGTAGATGTCGTTCGAGACGACGATGTGGCTGCCGGGGCGGGCGAGCGCGTGGAACACCGCGACGATAACGGCCATGCCGGATGCGGCAACGACCGCTTCTTCGGCCCCTTCGAGGTCCGCCAGCTTGCGTTCTATTGCATGTGTCGTCGGATTCCCCATGCGGGTGTAGACGTAGCCCTCACGCTCGCCCGCCTGAACCGCCAACTTCTGTTCAGCCGAATCGAACGCGAATGTTGCAGTTTGATAAATCGGCGTATTGTGCGCGCCAGTCGCCGGATCGTGCCGCTCCCCGGTGTGGATCGCGCGTGTCGAGAAGCCCAGACCTTCTCGCACTTCTCCCATGCAGTCCCCCTCATCCCCTCGCGGCGACGTTGAATCCCAGCCGACGCCATCCGAGCCGGGCGCGTCGTCGCCAACACTTCGTAATAGCACCGTTGTGGCGGTCGTCGCAACCTCTTGATTCGCGCGGGTGCTGCAAATGACAGAGAGCAGGGCTCGTTGCCCTGCTCCCTGATAACGTGATCGATGTGGTGATCGGCGTCAGTCGGCTACCGGTGCGGCGGAGGAGACGTGCTCCAGCGCCTGCTCGAAATCAGCGATGATGTCCTCGGCGTTTTCGCAGCCAACCGACACTCGAACGAGGTCGTCGCGGTGCGGCCAGACGAGCGTGAATACGTCGCCGAGGCTGACGGCGTGATCGCAGAGCTGCAGTGCGTCGGCGAACCGGCTGCCTTGCTCCGCACCGCCACGCATGCGGAACGACAGCATACCGCCGTAGCGACCGCCGGTCAGCTCCTTGACCAGTGCGTGACCCGGATGCGTCTCGAGTCCGGCGTAGAGCACCTGCTCAACCTCGGGCTGGCGCTCAAGGAACTTGGCAATCTCCATCGCGTTGGCGCAGTGGCGCTCCATGCGCAGCTCCAGCGTCTTGATGCCACGAAGCAGCAGCCAGGAGTTGAACGGGCTGATCGGCGAACCGAGCACCTGAATCTGTCGATTGACCTGCTGGATCAAGTCAGCCGATCCGGCGATGACGCCGGCCAGCGCATCACCGTGGCCGCTGATGTACTTCGTCGCGGAATGCAGGGAGAGATGCGCACCGTGCTCCAGTGGCCGGAAGATGTACGGGCTGGTGAAGGTATTGTCGACGATCAGCAGCGCTCCACTGTCACGAGCGATCTTGCCCAGCGCCGGGACGTCGGCGACGCGGATCGTCGGATTCGACAGGAACTCGGTGTAGAGGATGGTGGTATTGGGCTGCATCGCTTCGCGAACGGCGTCAAGGTCGCTAATGTCGACGCGCGTGACTTCGACGCCAAACGCCGGTGCTTCTTCCGACAGGAACGTCTCGGCCCAGTGGTAGACATCGTCGGAGGCGACGATGTGGCTGCCAGCGCGGGCGAACGCGTTGAACGCCCCGGCGATAACGCCCATGCCGGATGCCGCAGCGACCGCAGCCTCGGCACCCTCGAGATCGGCGATCTTGCGCTCGATGGCGGTCGTCGTCGGATTGCTGGCCCGTGTATAGACGTAGCCTTCGCGCTCGCCGGCCATGATCGCGGCCTTCTGTTCGAGCGAGTCAAAGGCGTAGGTTGCGGTCTGATAGATCGGCGTGTTATGCGCGCCGGTGGTCGGATCGTGATGTTCGCCCGCGTGGATTGAGCGCGTCGAAAACCCTAGCGATTTGCCATCCCCAGTCATCGTAGCCTCCTGTCGAGTCCATTCATTTCGTGTGTGGCGGCATAGTGCCATATTCTGAGCGGGCATGACGCCAATGCCCGATATGACAAGCCAGATGCCCACGTCCTTGGCATCATTGTGGATGACTGCCGGACTAATGGCTGCGGCACTACCTGCTGAAGGATGCGACGAGGTCATGACGAACGAAGCACGCACGCCGACAATCAGCGATCGGATGACCGGCGCGCTCCTGGGTATGGCGATCGGCGACGCGCTCGGGCTGGTCGGCGAGTCACCGCTGGTCAAGCGCCCGATCACCGGCTACGAACCGGTGCGCGACGCATCGGGCGCGACGATTGTCGAAGACGGGCCAGTTCAGCGCACACACGGAGTTCGCGCTCTGCCTGGCCAGGCGCTATCAGCGGCGGCGGGTTTGTCGACCCGGTGACGGCCGGCTATCGCTTCGCGCAGGTGCTGCGCAGCGAGCACGCGCACCTGGTTGACCCGACGAGCAAGGCAGCGCTGGAGCGTGCGATCGAGTCTGGCGACTTTCAGGCCGGGCTGTGCGACGGTGAGGTCGTGAGCGCCGGACCGGCAGCGCGGATCACCCCGATCGCACTGATTCACGGGATGGGCAATGCCAACCCGCAACTCTTCATCCGCGAAATCATGCGCGCGACGCTCATCACCCACTGCGATCCGCTGGCGGTCAACGGTGCGCTGGCGATGGCCTACGCACTAAACCGGGTTGTGCGGCGCGAGACCGATCCGACTGTTCTTGTGCCGGAGGTGCTCGGATTCATCGACGAGGACGCTGTCGCACGGCGACTGCGCGAGATCGAGCTGCTGCCTGAAGGTGATGATGCCGAGACGATAGCGACTGGCATCGCTGCCTTGAACCGGGATGGCTCGATTGCCGATGCGGTTGCCACTGCGATGTACCTGTTCTCGCGGCTGGGATCGGCGTTCGAGGCGACGGTGCTCGCGGCGGCTGCCGCAGGTCCGGCGTCAGCAGCGATCGGGGCGATGGCCGGCGCGCTATCTGGTGGCTGGGTTGGTGCGCGCGAGATCCCGAGTCGGCTGGTTGATGGACTCGATGGCCGCACCTATCTGTTGATGGCTGCACCTGCCCTCTACCGCACCGCCCAGCGCCGAGCCGGGTTCTACCTGCAATTGCATCAGCGCGTATGAGCACACAGCTCATTCGAGCGGTCGTCTTCGACCTGGACGGGCTGCTGGTTGATTCGGAGCCGTTGCAGGCGTGGGCCTGGGACGCCTACGCGCGGCAGCACGGCTCTGAGTTGCGCGCAGATGTTCTGGCTCGGATGCTCGGTCGTCGCGCGGTCGATGCTGTCCAGACCTTCGTGGCTGACCTGGCGTTACACGTGTCGCCTGAAGTTGCGCTGCGGGAACGCGACGAGCTGTTCCTCGCCGCCGTTCCCGGTCGGATCGCCGCGCACTCCGGCGCAGCCGAACTGCTCGCCTATCTGCGCGAACGCCACATTCCGCTGGCGCTGGCGACATCAGGGCATCGGCGTTATGTCGATTTGGCGCTGGAGAGTGCAGGACTGTCTGGCTCGTTCGACGTTGAGGTCACCGGCGATCAGGTGACGCACGGCAAGCCGCATCCGGAGATTTACCTGCACGCCTGCGAGCGGCTGGGCATTCCGCCCGAGAGCGCGCTGGCGCTTGAAGACGCGCCGAACGGCGTGCAGGCGGCGCTGGCCGCCGGGATGATCTGCTTCTCCGTGCCGGAGTCCGCCGATCACAGCGAGATCGAGGATGCGCACGAGATTCTGGGCAGCCTGCGGCAGGTTATCTCGATGCTGGAAGAGCCGAGCCCATATCGGCTTGTTAGGCCGGGGGCGGGATAGAGGCTGCGGGTATTGCGGTGGCTGGGTTGCATGGCGGTGTTTGGGTTGCATTGCGGTGTTCGTGGGCCAAACGGGCGTATGCAATACGCCCCTACATTTGCAGATCTCTGCCGCAATCATTGGTCTGTTATATACGATTATTGGCGTGCTACACGACCCTAACGCAGGGGCGTATTGCATACGCCCGTTTGACCCACGAACACCGCATCCGCACGCCACGCCTTTGCTCAGCCGATGACCCGGAGACACGCCACCGTTGCCATTCCGCCATCCGTCATTCTGTGCGCGCACGCGAGATCGCTCCCCTGCGTTGGACTGGGTCGGACGGGTGGGAGATCACTCACTGCCGGGTGTCACTGCCCAGAGGGCTCCCGGCGGCAGATGACAGATTACGGCGGCGGCTGCCGATCTGGCAACTCAACATTGACAACGCACCCAGTAGTCGAGCGCAGTGAATCTGATGGCCGACAGCCTACCCCGTCCTCTGTCATTTCACGCCCAGAGGGCACCCGCGCAGCCGAGAAATCTCCCCTGCGTTGGACTGGGTCAGACGGGTGGGAGATCACTCACTGCCGGGTGTCACTGCCCAGAGGGCTCCCGGCGGCAGATGACAGATTACGGCGGTGGCTGCCGATCTGGCAACTCGACATTGACAACGCACTCAGTAGTCGAGCGCAGTGAATCTGATCACAGCCCTCAGCGAATGTCATCCCAGGGATAGACCACCCAGTCGTCGGTCATTTCAGCGTAGTGGTCGGGGGTATCGTCGGGGTAGCGCGAGGCGCGGGGCTTGTAATGAAGGACGGCGACTTCAGGGCGGCCGCCGGCCTTGCGGACGCGCTCGCGGACTGCGACGGCGGTCTGGCCACTGTCCCAGACATCGTCGACGATCAGGACGGATTTGCCCCGCAGCAGGTCGTCGGAGGGGAACTGCAGGAACGTGGGGCGTTCGAGCGTCTCGCCGATGCCGGTATAGAGTTGTACAGCGGCGACGATGATGTTGCGGATATCGAGGCGTTCGCTGATGAGGCAAGCGGGAATCATGCCGCCGCGGGTGATGACCAGCATGGCGTCGTAGTCGGTTCGGAGCCGACCGGCCAGATCATCAACGTTGCGCTCGATGTCATCCCAACCCAGGATGCGCTTGAGCGGCTCAACTCGAACCTGTTCGGTGTCTGTCATCGCTGCCAGCCTCCGGCCACATGTGCGTGTCGGACTCGTACATCAATGCTACCCGCCCAGCACGGTCTTGCGCTATGATGCGGGTCACAACGCTACAGATGTGCCATAACGTGTATCATGATTGGCTGACGCGGCGTGAGCCGCGCGGTGCCGTGCGTCCACGCCGGCCACACCATTTTGCCGCCACAGAACAGCAACAGGTGAACGACTCGATGGAGCAGAAGCGCGACTATTACGAAGTGCTGGAGGTCTCTCGCACTGCGTCCAGCGACGATATCAAGAAGGCGTATCGCCGTCTTGCCCGCAAATATCATCCAGATATCAACAAGGATGCGGACGCCGAGGAGCGATTCAAGGAAATCAACGAGGCCAATGAGGTCCTGAGCGACGCGGATCGCCGCGCCGCCTATGATCGCTATGGCCACGCAGCGTTTGCCGGGGGCAACGCTGGTGCATCCGGCGATCCATTCGGCTTCGGCGGGTCACCATTTGGCGACCTGTTCGAGACCTTCTTCAGCGGCGGTGGATCAACCGGACGCCGTCAGCGACAGGTGCCGCGCGGCGGCGATATCAAGGCGACGATCTCGCTCGCGTTCGAAGAGGCCGTCTTCGGCGCTGAGAAGGAGATCGAGGTCAATCGCTACGAGCCGTGCGACGACTGCCACGGCACGCGGATGCGCGACGGCGCGACGCCGCAGACCTGTCCGCAGTGCAGCGGTTCTGGTGAAGTTCGGCGTGTCCAGAACACGATCCTGGGCCAGTTCATGACGGCGACGACCTGCGATCGCTGCGGCGGCGAGGGCGTCGTGGTCACTGACCCATGTCCGACGTGTCGTGGACGTGGTCGCCTCTCGAAGGCACGCAAGATCGTCGTGACGGTGCCACCCGGCGTCGATGAGCAATCGACGCTGCGGCTGAGCGGTCAGGGCGAGCAGATTCGCGATGGCGTGCCGGGCAACCTGTTCGTCACGCTGCGCGTGAAGCCGCACCCGACGCTAGGACGCAACGGCAAGCAGATTCTATTCGATCTGCCAGTCACGGTCGCGCAGGCAACGCTTGGCGACGAGATCGACATCCCGTCGGTTGACGGCGATGTTGCGTTCGTGGTGCCGACCGGCACGCAGCCGGGCCAGCAGTTCCGATTGCGCGGTAAAGGCGTGCCTGATGTCCGCGGTGGGGATCGGGGTGATCAGATCGTCACCGTCCACGTCGTCATCCCGCGCGACCTGACGCCTGAGCAGCGATCGCTGTTTGAGCAGCTCGATGCCGAGCTGGGCCGCGATGTGGAGATGCCGAAGGAAAAGGGCTTTTTCGCCCGGATGAAGGACGCGCTCGGCGTCTAGCAGGCCGAAGACACCGCCCGCATGGGCCGCGATAGCCATTTGTTACACTAGAACCAGTCGGTCGCGGGTGGTGAAACGGTATCACAAGGGCCTTTGGAGCCTTTGTTCCAGGTTCGAATCCTGGCCCGCGAACTACCGTCGCCAGGACGGTAGCGCGGGCGACCGTTCAGATCGCGGTGGTGATCGAGGCACTTGGACTCAGACGGTAGTACATCCTCCAACGACGCGGAGGTCCCGGATAGTCAGCCGCCAGTTCGCTCGAATGCGGATGTCGCGGTTGTCGTCCTGACCGCCGGGCGTGGGACGCGTATGCGTTCTGCGCTGCCGAAGGTGCTGCATCCTCTCATCGGCCTGCCAATGATCGAGCACGTGGTTCGCGCCGCCGAGGCGATCGAGCCGGGGCAGGTGATCCTGACACTTGGCCCTACTTCGGAAGCGCTCCGCGAAACCTATGCAGGCCGCGTTGACACGGCCTGGCAGCCGGAGCCGCTCGGCACCGGCGACGCCGCTCGTGTCGCTCTCCCTGTCCTCAACAACACGATCGAATGGGTCATGGTCATCTTCGGTGATCATCCGATCGTCGATGCCGCGACCCTGGCGCACCTGATCGACACGACGCGTGCCGAGGAGCCGATCCTCGCGACGGTCGCTGTCGTGCTCGACGATCCCGGTCCGTATGGGCGGTATCGTCGCGATGGCTCGCGCATCGTCGGCATCGTCGAGGCGCACGAGGACGATCAGACCTACGACGTGCCGATCCCGGTCAACAGCGGCATGTGCTGCATTCGGGCCGACTGGCTGCGCGACAACATCGACCGCCTGACCCGCAGTCCGAAGGGCGAGTACTACCTGACCGAGCTTGTCGCGCTGGCGGCTGGCACCGAGTGGCCGCGCGACCCGGTACGGCTGGTGCTGGCCGAGCCGGAAGTCGCCTGGGGCGTCAATGATCGCAGTGAGCTGGCGCGTGCCGAGCGTGTGCTGCGCGAACGGATCAATCGCGCCCACATGCTGGCCGGAGTGACAATTGTCGACCCGTCGAGCACCTGGATCGATGCTGATGTGCAGATCGGGCAGGACACGCGGATCGAGCCGGGGACGATGCTGCGTGGTCGGACGGTCATCGGAAGTGATTGCCGCATCGGGCCGCAATCAGTCATCGAGGATGCGGTCATCGGCGATCGGGTGGTCGTGCGCGGATCGTGGATTGAGCAGTCGGAGGTCGGCAGCGACACCGACATCGGCCCGTACTCGCACCTGCGCCCGGCGACGCGGATTGCACCGCACGTGCATATCGGCAACTTCGTCGAGATGAAGAACGCGCAGGTCGGCTCGGGCACCCAGGTCGGCCATGTCAGCTACCTCGGCGATGCCGAAGTCGGCGAGCGGGTCAACATCGGTGCCGGCACGATCACCTGCAATTTCGATGGCGAGAAGAAGAACCGCACGACGATCGGCGACGACGTCTTCGTCGGCAGTGACACGATGCTGGTTGCGCCAGTCGAGCTGGGCGACGGCAGTCGCACCGGCGCGGGATCGGTCGTGACGAAGCCGGTTGAGCCCGGCAAGCTGGTCGTTGGCATCCCAGCCCGACCAATCAGAAGAACAACCCGCCCGGCGGAACCGGACGCCGAGCCAGGCACAGAGTAAAGAGCTGAAGGGGAGCATGGACGGACGGCTGCAGGTCTTCGCGGGGAATGGCAATCGCGCGCTCGCTGAGCGCATTATGGGCGAGCTCGAATCGTCGCTGGGCCGCGCAACAGTCGATTCCTGGCGCAACGGCGAGACACGCGTCAAGCTGGAGGAGAACGTCCGCGGGTCGGATGTCTTCGTCATCCAGTCGCTGTCGAATCCGGTCAATCACCATCTGGTCGAGCTGCTGATCATGATCGACGCGATTCGCCGTGCGTCGGCGTCGCGCGTCACTGCGGTCATCCCCTACTACGCCTACGCCCGGCAGGAGAAGAAGACGAGTGGTCGCGAGCCGATCAGCGCCAAGATGGTGGCGAATCTGCTGGTGACCGCCGGAGTCGATCGTGTGCTGACACTCGACCTGCATGCGCCCGCGATCGAGGGGTTCTTCGACATCCCGGTCGATCATCTGCGAGCCACGCCGCTGCTGGCCTCCTACTTTCGCCGCCTCGATCCGGACGGCATCGTCGCAGTCAGCCCGGACTCCGGCGGCGTCGGGCGAGCGCAGGAGTTCCGCCTGCGGGCCGGTGGCGGGCTGGCAATCATCGCCAAGAATCGCCCGGCGCCGGACGACACCGAGGTGATCGAGATGGTCGGCGATGTCGAGGGCAAGACGGCGGTGCTGGTCGACGACATGATCTCGACCGGCAGTACGCTGGTGCAGGCTGCCGAGATGCTGAAGCAGCGCGGCGCTGCCGCTGTGCATGCCGCCGCGGTGCATCCGGTGTTCGCTGGCGATGCGATGCGGATCATCAATGACTCGCCGATCGAGCGTGTGATTGTCACCGATTCGTTGCCGCTGCCGGATGGGCCATGCAGCTCGAAGGTCGAGGTATTGACGGTCGCGCCGCTGCTGGCCGAAGCCATCATGCGCATCCACAAGGATCTATCCATTAGCGCGTTGTTCAGCTGACCGCGCGAACGTCCTAGCTGGAGAGGGCTGTTTGAGTACCAACCAATGGATCGAGCTAGCTATCGCCGCCGTCGCGTTACTGACCTCGGCGGTCGCTTCTGGTCGAACTGAGCCTTGTTGCCGTTAGCCGCGTCGACATCCGTCGACTTTTCGACATCCGGCTCTCGCGCGAAGACGCAATTGCGATCGAGCGCACCCAACGGCTCCGCGCAGCCGTCCTGCTGATCGAGGTCCTGACCGCAGCGCTCGCTGCGGCCCTGTTCACCTGGGTATTTGCCGACCTGTTCGGCACCAACGGGTTGCTGTGGGGGCTGGTCGCCGCCCTCGGGTTGCTGCTCGTCGTCGGGCGCATGATCCCGCGCATGCTGTCGTCCGAGGAATCCGCCGGTGAGAACGACGCGCCCCACAAGGTCGGTCGGATCATGGCGATGATCTTCTTCCCGATCGTCCGTCCGGTCGAGTGGATCGTCAGCCTGTTCAGTCGTTCGAAGCGCCGACGGGCCGATGTCGACGACATTGACGACGACACCGCAGAATCAAACGGCAGCCAGCACACGCAGGAGTGGGACCGCACCGACCCGTACCCGATTGAAGAGGCCGAGCAGGACATGATCTCCGGCATTCTCCACCTTGAGGAGGTGACAGCGCGGCAGATCATGGTGCCTCGGATCGACATCGTGGCTGTGGCGCGCGACACGTCGCTCTCTGAGGCGGTCGATGTCGCGATCGGTGCCGGGCATTCTCGTATCCCCGTTTTCGGGCGAAACATGGACGAGATTCTGGGTGTGATCTATGCGAAGGATTTGCTGACCTACGTCAACGAATCGCACGAGGGCATCACGGTCGAGACACGCATGCGACCGGCCTATTTCGTGCCCGAGTCGAAGCGCGTTGACGACCTGCTTCATGAGCTGCAGCAACAGAAGATCCATCTCGCCGTCGTCGTTGATGAGTACGGCGGCACAGCCGGTGTCGTCACCATCGAGGACATCCTTGAGGAGATTGTCGGCGAGATTCAGGACGAGTACGACCGCGAGACGCCGCCGTTCGAGGTGGTCAGCGACGACGAACTGGTGGTCGATGGCCGGCTGACGATCGACGATCTGTGCGACGAGATGGACCTCGAATGGCCAGGGCCACAGTCCGGCACCGTCGGCGGATTCATCCAGCGCCAGCTCGGGCGCATCCCGGCGCGGGGCGAGCAGGTTGAGGTCAATGGCGTGCGGCTGACGGTGCTGCATGTTGAGCATCGCCGCGTGCGCAAGGTGCGCGTAGAGCGGCTGTCCGAGTTCAACGACATCGGTGTCTTCGAACACGGCGCGACGGCACAGCCGATCGATCAGGCGTGAGCCGTTCGCTGATCGAACACCACGAGTCGCTGCCGTCGACGATGGACCGCGCCCGTGTGCTGGCCGAGCAGGGCGCTCCGGGCGGCACGGTCGTCGTCGCAGACTTTCAGTCGGCCGGACGGGGCACACGCGGTCGCGTCTGGCAAGCGCCGCCAGGCTCGTGCCTGATGTTCACGCTGGTCGCGCGTCCGTGCCTTGAGCCGTCAGCGTTGTCCGATCTGCCGGCAGCCGTGGGTGCGTCGATCGCTCGCTACCTTCAGGATGCGCTGCAACTCGACTGCACAGTCAAGCCGCCGAACGACATCATGATCGGAGGCCGCAAGCTGTGCGGCGTGCTCTGCACGTCGAAGATCGTCGGCGAGCGGGTTGAGTACGTGCTGTGCGGCATCGGGCTGAACTCGCGGATGACGACGGAGCAACTGCCGCTGGAGACGGCAACGAGCATTCGGGTCGCGCTGGGGCACTGCCCGGACCACGAAACGCTGCTCGACGGGCTGCTGGCGACGCTGGGATGGCTGGTGGAGCAGGCGTCTGGCTGAAATGCGCGCAGAGACAGGGGATCGCGCATATCCCGTACAATTGACATGATACAGATGAATGCCACGACCGGCATGAGACGTTTGGGATGGTTCCGTCGGCCCGGAGGCAGGGGAACAGAGGCAGGGAGCGCATGGATTTCAGGCTAACTGACGAGCAGATCCAGGTTCGCGATATGGTCCGCGAGTTCGCCGAGAGCGAAGTCGCGCCATACATCCAGCAGTGGGAAGCCACGGGTGAGTTCCACCCCGAAGTTTTGCAGAAGATGGGCGAGCTCGGGATTCTGGGCCTGCCGATCCCCGAGCGCTACGGCGGCGGCGGATTTGACTACGTGTCGTTCGCGCTGGCTTGCGAAGAGCTGGAGCGTGTCGATACGTTCCTGCGCGTCATCATGAGCGTTCACGTCGGGCTGAACAGCCTGGCGATGCATCAGTGGGCGACCGAAGAGCAGAAGATGCGCTGGCTCAAGCCGCAGGCCGAGGGCACCAAGTACGCCACGTTCGGCCTGACCGAGCCGGGCGCAGGTTCCGACGCGGGCAACATCGCCTCGACGGCGGTTCGCGACGGCGACTCGTACATCCTCAATGGCGAGAAGATGTGGATTTCGCTGGCCGATGTGGCCGATCACTTCCTCGTCTTCGCCAGCCTCGACCGCTCCAAGAAGCACCACGGCCTGTCGGCGTTCGTTCTCGAGCGCGGCATGGAGGGCTTCACCACCGGATCGATCAAGGGCAAGATGGGCGTCCGCGCCGGTAACACCGGCTGGCTGGCGTTCAACAACGTCCGCGTCCCGGTCGAGAACCGCATCGGCGAAGAGGGCGAAGGCTTCAAGATCGCCATGTCCTGCATCGACCAGGGCCGCTTCACGGTCGGCGCTGGTGCGGTTGGTCTGATTCAGGCCAGCCTCGATGCCAGCGTGAAGTACTGCCACGAGCGCGAGGCGTTCGGGCAGGAGATCGGCCAGTTCCAGCTTGTCCAGCAGAAGATCGCGCACATGGTCGCTGGTCTTGAGGCGTCGCGGCTGCTCATCATGCAGGCCGCCGAGCTGAAGAACCGCGGCATCCGCAACACGCGTGAGACCTCGCTGGCCAAGTGGTACGCCTGCGATGAGGCACTCAAGGCTGCCGACGAGGCGATCCAGGTACACGGCGCTTATGGCTACTCGAACGAGTATCCAGTCGAGCGCTACTACCGCAACGCCCGCGGCGCGGTGATCTACGAAGGCACGCGCGAGATTCACCAGCTGATGCAGGCGTCGTACGCGCTGGGCTATCGCGTTGACAAGCCGCTGCGCTGCCCGCAGCCGCCGGCCCAGGCGTGGGAGGAATCGCCGGAGCTAGTCAAGGCCTGATCGTCGGCCGTCCTTCGCAACAAGTCGTCGCACTCGGACGGCCAGCCAACCCGGCTGGCCGTTCCTACGTTCAGGCCCGGTGCAAGCGGGCAGAAAGGATCGGCAACGTCATGGGACGGACTGTCATTCTCGGTGGCGCAAGGACGCCGTTTGGCCGAATGAATGGCGCGCTGGCGAGCAAGACTGCGGTTGAGCTCGGCGCAGTCGCCGGAACAGCGGCAATCGAGCGATCGGGCGTCACCAACGACGACATCAAGCACATCATTATGGGGCAGGTGCTGCAGGCCGGTGCTGGCATGAACCCGGCACGACAGGTCGGCTTCAAGATCGGCCTCGATCGCGAAGTCACCGCCGACACGATCAACAAGGTCTGCGGCAGCGGCATGCGGGCGGTGGCGTTGGCCGACCTGATGATCCGCTCCGGCGAGACGTCGGTCGTGCTGGCCGGTGGCATGGAGAGCATGTCGAACGCACCGTATGCGCTCGACAAGGCCCGCTCCGGCTACCGCATGGGCGACGGCGCGCTTCTCGACCTGATGATCCACGACGGCCTCACCTGCGCGGTTGCCGGCGTGCACATGGGCATCCACGGCTCGAACGTGGCTGCCGAGAACGAGTGCAGCCGCGAGCAGCAGGACGCGTTCGCGCTGCGTAGCCACCAGCGCGCAGTCGCTGCGATCGAGTCCGGCAGCCTCGGTGAGGAGATCGTGCCGGTTGAGCTGAAGGATCGCCGTGGGAACGTGACGCTTGTCGAGCGCGATGAGTCGCCACGCGCCGACACGTCTGCCGAGGCGCTGGCGAAGCTGCGACCGGCGTTCGATCCGCAGGGCTCAGTAACGGCAGGCAACGCGCCGGGCGTGAACGATGGCGGCGCTGCGCTGGTCGTCACCAGCGAAGAGGAAGCCGCTGCCCGAGGGCTGAAGCCGCTGGCCACAATCATCGCGACCGGCACGTCGGCGTGGGATGTCCCCTATCTGGCGTACGTCCCGGAGATGGCGGCGCGCAACGCGCTAAGCAAGGCGGGTCTGTCGCTGGAGGATATGAGCGTCATCGAGATCAACGAGGCGTTTGCCAGCGTCGCGCTCATTTCATCGGCGCGGCTGGGAATCGATGCGAACTCCGATCTGGTCAATCCCAACGGTGGTGCCATCGCACTCGGTCATCCGGTTGGCGCGTCCGGCGCGCGGTTGATCCTGACGATGGCGCATGAGCTGAAGCGACGCGGCGGCGGCTACGGCCTTGCAGCCATCTGCTCCGGCCTGGCCCAGGGCGACGCCATGATCATCAAGGTTGATGCGTAGGAGGCGGACAAAGTGGTTGTTGGGGCGCATTGTATACGCCCGTGCAGCGCCACATCCGTGCGAAAAACAACATTCCTGGTTGTGAAGGAGATCCAATTGCCGAGGCCATTGCGTCCAATTCATGGCGTGTTCCCGAAGATTGCCGATGATGTGTTCGTCGCGGATAACGCGATCATCACCG
This sequence comes from Thermomicrobiales bacterium, assembly GCA_023954495.1. NCBI lineage: Bacteria > Pseudomonadati > Thermomicrobiota > Thermomicrobia > Thermomicrobiales > Thermomicrobiales bacterium. Next base: position 32,762 of record JAMLIA010000027.1, read on the forward strand.
GCGATGTCGAGATTGGCGCGGGGTCGAGCGTCTGGTTTGGCGTCGTCATGCGCGGCGATAACGCGCCAATCCGGATTGGTGAACGCACGAACATCCAGGACGGCACGATCATTCACGTTGACGCAGACGCGCCGGTTTCGATCGGGAACAATGTGACCATCGGCCACCGCGCGATCATCCATGGCACAACGATTGGTGACGGCGTGCAGGTTGGCATGGGGTCTGTCATTCTGTCGCGATCAGTTGTCGAACGCGAATCCATGGTGGGGGCGAGCGCACTCGTGCCGGAGGGCGCTGTTGTCGAGAGCGGCACGGTTGTCATGGGAGTACCAGCAAAGCCGCGCCGAGCGCTCTCGGAGACTGAACGCGCGCGCGTGCTCAAAGCAGCGGCGCATTACGCCGAGCTGGCCCAGGAGTATCGCGCACTGCAGGACGCGGCCGACGCGGACTGAACAAGCTTGTGGCGGACACAGGAGGAGACATGGCAGTCAACATCGAACGCGACAATGGGGTCGCAATCGTCACGATGAGCCGGCCGGAGGCGCTGAACGCCTTCAACACGGAGCAACTGAAGGCGCTGCGATCGGCCGTCGACGAGGTCGCGGCCGATCGCTCGATCCGTTGCGCGATCCTGACCGGCGAGGGGCGGGCATTCGCAGCCGGAGCGGACATCAAGGAGATGGCGGCCAAGTCGCCGCAGGAGGCGCTGGCGTTCGGCAACCTCGGCCACGGTATCGGCATCGCCATCAACGAAGCGCCACAGCCGTGGATCGCCGCCGTCAATGGCCACGCGCTGGGCGGTGGTTGCGAGATCGCGCTGGCCTGCGACATCCGCCTGGCCAGCGAGACAGCGACACTCGGGCAGCCGGAGGTGAGCCTCGGCATCCTGCCGGGCTGGGGCGCAACGCAGCGACTGACGCGGCTAGTCGGACCCGGAGTTGCCAGCGAGCTGATCTTCTCCGGGCGACGATTGAAGGCGGCTGAGGCGGCGGCCATCGGGCTGGTGAACGCCGTCTATCCGTCCGACGTCCTGATGGACAAGGCGCGCGAGATGGCGGCGGCGATCGCTGCCAACAGCCCGACCGCCGTAACGGCCAGCAAGCGCATGATCGCGCTGGCGTATGACGGACCGTTGGCGCAGGGGTTGGCGCGTGAAGCCGAGACGTTCGCGCTGTCGTTCGGAACGGCGGATCAGCGTGAGGGCATGGCGGCATTTGTCGAGAAGCGCCCGGCCGAATTTACCGGCGAGACGGACTGACGATCTGGAACTCATTTGTCTATCCTTCGTGGGTGTGTAGGTGAGGGGGAGCCTTCGTGAAGATCCTTGTTCCGGTCAAGCAGGTGCCGGATCCGAATGCAATTCGCTTCGATGCGTCGGGCACGTTCGCGTCCTCAACGCCGCGCGTCGTCAATGAGTACGACCAGTACGCGATTGAGGAAGCGATCCGGCTGAAGGAGTCGGGCGCAGCGACGGAAGTCGTCGTGATGACGATCGGGCCGTCCGGCGCACGCGACGCGGTGAATCGCGGTCTGGCGATGGGCGCTGACCGTGGGCTGCTGGTCGTGGCGTCGGACACTGATCTGGAAGCCACCGATGTGGCCGCAGTGATCACTGCTGAAGCACGCGATGGTGGCTACGACCTGGTGCTCGTCGGGCAGGAAACCAGCGACGGTGGCTCCGGCGTAGTCGGACCGCAGGTGGCAGCCAAGCTCGGTGTGCCGCTGGTCTCGAACGTCGTGTCGCTGGAGGTTGGCGACGGCAAACTGACGCTCGGCCGTGAGGTTGAGGACGGTCGCCACATCGTCGAGACACCGCTGCCGGTCGTCGTCTGCGCACTGACCGGGCTGAACGACCCGCGCTCTCCGTCGCTCAAAGGCATCATGGCGGCGCGCAAGAAGCCGGTTCAGGAGGCGCAGATCGCGTCGTATGAGACGAACGGCGCTGACATCAGCTGGGGCAAGCTCTACGCTGAGGAGCGCGTCGTCGAAGGCACAATCATCGAAACCGACGCCGAGAGCGCTGCGCGCCAGGTCGTCGAGCTGTTGCGCGAGAAGAAGCTCATCTAGGCCACAAGCGCCTCGAGCACACGACCTGAACAGACTGAGATAGGAGATGCCAGATATGGCGAGCGGCGTGCTGGTCGTCGTTGAGACGAGCGCCGGGGAGATCCGGGAATCCTCACTGGAACTGATTGGGCCGGCCAAAGCGCTGGCTGGTGATGGCGGCGTAACCGCGCTGGTTATTGGCAGTGGCATTGACGGCGTGGCTGCTGATGTTGCTGGCCGCGGTGTCGATCGGGTGCTGGCGGCAGACGACGAGGCGTTGTCGCGCTACACGGTCGATGGCTACGCGGCAGCGATTGATGCGGCGATCGGGCAGGTTGATCCGGCGCTGGTCCTACTGGCCGGCACGACGTCTGGGCGCGACCTCGGGCCGTACCTGGCCGCGCGCGCCGACAGCGTCTGCCTGACCGACTGCACGGCGGTGCGCTGGGATGGCGCGACGCTGGTCGGGACGCGGCCGGTTTATCAGGGCAAGATGCTGACCGATGTTTCGACGACGCCGAGCGGTGCGGCATTTGCCGTGCTACGGAGCGGCGCGAATCCGGTCGCGGCGGCTGGGCAGGGGTCTGCGCCGGTCGAGGCGCTCAGCGTCGATCTTGGCGATAACCTGCGGGTGAAGGTGCTGGAAGTGGCTGTGCCGCCGGCTGGGGACTCAAGCCTCGACAGCGCCGATACGGTCGTTGTCGGCGGGCGTGGCGTTGGCTCTGCCGAGGGATTCGCGATGATCGAGGGCCTGGCTGCGGCGCTGGACGGCGCAGTCGGTGCGACGCGCGCGGTGACCGACCTCGGCTGGCGACCGCATTCCGAACAGATCGGCCAGACCGGCAAGGTTGTGCGACCGAAGCTGTACATCGGCGTCGGCGTCAGCGGTGCGGTGCAGCACACCGTCGGCATGCAGGGCTCCGAGACGATCGTCGCGATCAACCGCGACAAGGACGCCCCGCTGTTCAAGCTGGCCGAGATCGGCGTCGTCGGTGACCTGAACGAGATCGTCCCGGCACTGACGCAGGAGATCAAGGCAGCGCGAGGCAAGTAGAGCGGCGAACGCGCCAGCGAGACGGGAGCCACGGTGGAAGAGGAACGATTCGACGCGATTGTCGTCGGGGCCGGGCCGGCCGGAGTGTCGGCTGCGCTCACGATGGCGCGCGCCGGACTGGAAGTCGTCCTGCTCGAACGCGGGTCGTTTGCGGGCGCGAAGAACGTCATGGGCGGCATTCTCTACTCGCAGCCGACGGCAGAGATCATCCCGGACTTCTGGGAGCAGGCACCGTTGGAGCGCCCGATCATCGAGCAGCGCTACATGCTCCTCACCGAGGACTCGCACATCGGGCTCACGTATCGCACGCAGGCATTCGCCGACGCACCGTACAACTCGTTCTCGGTGATGCGGGCGGACTGGGACCGCTGGTTCGCCGAGCAGGCCGAAGCCGAAGGCGTCTTCATCATCCCGGAGATGGTCGTAACTGACCTGCTCTGGCGCGATGGTCGCGTCGTTGGCGTCCAGACGGCCGGCGAGGAAGGCGAGTTGGAGGCCAACGTCGTCATCATCGCCGACGGCGCGAACTCGCTGCTGGCGCAGAAGGCCGGCATGCACCGCGAATGGCAGCCGGATGAGCAGGCGCTGGTCGCCAAGGAGCTGATCCGGCTCGATGAGCAGACGATCAACGATCGATTCAACGTGACTGACGGACACGGCGTCGCGATGGAGATCTTCGGCGCTTCGACGTCGTACCTGCTGGGCTACGGCTTCATCTACACGAACAAGGACACGCTCTCGATCGGGACCGGCGCGCTGCTGTCCGACCTGATCGAGAGCGGCCTGAACGTCAGCGACATGCTGGACACGTTCAAGCAGCATCCGTCGGTCGCGCCGCTGATCGCCGGTGGCGAGATGGTCGAGTACTCGGCACACCTGATCCCCGAGGGCGGCTGGAACTCGCTGCCGACGCTCTACATCGACGGCGCGATCGTCTGCGGTGACGCGGCGATGATGGTGAATGCGATGAATCGCGAGGGCTCGAACTTCGCGATGATCTCCGGCAAGCTGGCCGGTGAGACGGTCATCCGCGCCAAGGAGCGTGACAACTTCTCGGCGGCCACGCTCTCCTACTATCGCGAGCTGCTGGACGACACGTTCATCATGAAGGACCTGCACAAGGTCAAGGACGTGACCGCGTTCGCTCACGACCGACCGTACTTGCTGCGTGATCTGCCCGAGGCGGTCTCGCAGATGCTGCGCACCTACCTGCGGGTGGACAGCGTGCCGAAGAGCACGAAGCAGAAGGCGATGGCGGGCATTCTGCGAGACGCCCTGCCGATCAAGCGCTCGATCCGCGATGCGCTGGCGGCATGGAAGGCGATGACCTGACCGACACCGGCACTCACATCCACGTCGGGGCGGCGCGACTCGCTGTCCTCACGCTCTTTCTCGTCAACGGCGTCGCCGGTGCGAGCTGGTTCGTTCGCATCCCCGATGTTCAGGAATCGATCGGGCTGTCGAACGCGCTGCTGGGCGTAACGTTGCTCGGCCTGCCGGCCGGGGCGGTGATCGCGATGCCGCTCGCCGGGCTGGCGACGGCCCGTGTCGGCAGCCGCCGGATCGCGCTGATCGGTGCGTTTATCGTCTGCATTGGCGTTGGCCTGCTTGGCTTCGCCGACAGTGCAGCCATCGTCGCTGCAACGCTGGCGCTGTTCGGGATCGGCAACGGCGCGATGGACGTGGCGATGAACGCGCAGGGCGTCGAGGCCGAGAACTACGCTGAGCACTCGTTGATGTCGCAGTTCCACGGCGGGTTCAGCGTCGGCGGCATTGCGGGAGCTGCCAGTGGCGGGTTCTTCGCCAGCCACGGCGTGGCGGTGCAGCCGCACCTGCTGGGCGTCGGCATCGTATGCGCGCTGGCCACGCTGGCGATTTCACGGTTCTTGTTGCCGAAAGCTGCCGAGCACGAGCACGCTGACGCTCCGGCGCTGACGCTGCGTGCGCCGTGGCCGATCGTGCTGTTGGGCATCGTCGGCTTCTGCGCGATGCTGACCGAAGGCGCAATGTCGGACTGGACGGCGGTCTATCTGCGCGACATCGGCGCGGGGGCGGGACTGGCGGCGACGGGTTACGCGCTGTTCTCGATCACAATGGCGGCTGGGCGGCTCTCCGGCGACCGGGTCATCGACGCGATCGGTGGCCAGCGCCTGATCCGGACCGGCGGTGCTGTGGCTGCCATCGGCATCGTGCTGGCGATGCTGCTGCACGACATTCCGGCGGCGTTGATCGGGTTCGGACTGGTTGGTATCGGCGTCGCGACCATCGCGCCGATCGTCTACAGCACGGCTGGTCGCTCGCGGATTGTCCCGCCGGGCACAGCGATCGCTGCAGCGACGACGATCGGCTACCTGGGCTTCTTGGCCGGGCCGCCGCTGATCGGGCTGACCGCCGGCATCACCGGCCTGCGCTGGGCACTGATGGTTGTCGTCGTCATGCTCGGCGTCATGGTGACGCTGGCCGACGCGATGGAGCACTAGCCACGGTCGGCAGATGTGCCTCAATGGCGCGACGTGCTACGCTTGGCGATTGTGCCGCACCGGCAGGCACGATCAACCCGCCAGCACGTAGACGGACGAGAGCATGCGCGTCGGACTGATCGGACATCTTCTGTCGTTCGAGCCAACCTATCGCCAGGCGGGGGTGAGTCGCTACGCTGAAGCGCTGGTTCGTGAGCTGCCGAACGTCGATGATGACCTCGATCTGGTTGTTTTCACCGGCCCGGATGAGCCACCGCAGGATCGTGAGTTTCCGGACACAGTACGCTGGCGACACGCCAGGCTGAGAACAGGCCAGCCCGTGCAGCGCATTGCCTGGGAACAGACGGTCGGCCTGACGATCGGGCGGCGCTGGGGTCTGGATGTCATTCACGCGCCGGTCAACGTCGCGCCGCTGATCACCGGCGTGCCGCGTGTCGTGACGGTGCATGATCTGGCGTTTCACCTCTTCCCGGAGCAGTACCCTGGCCGGAAGCAACGCTATCTGCGGACGATGACGAAGCTGTCGGTGCGGCGTGCCGCGCGTGTCATCGCCGTCTCGGAAGCGACGCGACAGGACATCATCCGGCTGTACGACGCCGACCCTGCACGGATCGTGACGGTGCCGAACGGCGTCGGGCCGGAGATGCGCCGACTTGATCCGGACAGCATCGCCGCGTTCCGCAAGAAGCACGGGCTGACAGCGAATTTCGCGCTGTTCCTTGGCACGCTGCAACCACGCAAGAACCTGGAGACACTGCTGCGTGCCTACGCCCGCACGGCGAACGAGACTGGCTGGGAGCTGGTCGTGGCCGGGGCGACGGGCTGGCAGCACGAGCAGATCTTCGACCTGGCGCGTGAGCTGCAGATTCTCGATCGCGTGCGGTTTGTCGGCTTCGTGCCGCCGGAGGATCTGCCGCTCTGGTACAACGCAGCTGACGCATTTGTGTATCCATCGCTCTATGAAGGCTTCGGGCTGCCGCTGGTCGAGGCGATGGCCTGCGGCACGCCGGTCATTGCGTCGGACACGCCGGCGTTGAGCGAGGTCGTCGGGTCGGCGGGACTGGTGGTCGGGACGAAGGACGTTCCGGCGCTGGCGCAGGCGCTGCTGGAGCTGGCTCGTGAGCCAGAGCTGCGCCACGAGCTGATCGAGCGCGGTCTGCGTCGAGCGAGTGATTTCTCATGGCGACGCACAGCGGAACTGACGGCAGCGGTCTATCGCGCGGCGACAGGTGTCAACGACACGATCATGACGAAGGAGACTCCATGAGCGGCGGCGGCAAGCGCATATCCAGCGTTGGCGAATTTGCGCTGATTCGCTCGATCAGCAATATCCTGGCGTCGTCGCGGGTCAAGTCGTCGGGCACGCTCCTCGGGCCGGGCGACGACACCGCCATCTGGCAGCCGCGACCGGGGCGAACCGTCGCGATGACGACGGATGTGCTGGTTGAAGGCGTGCACTACCGGACCGACTGGTCGACCGCCGAGCAGATCGGGCACCGGGCGTTGGCGGTCAACATCAGCGATCTGGCGGCGATGGGTGCGCGCCCGCGTGTGGCGCTCGTCTCGCTGGGCTTGCGCGGCGACGAGATGGATCGCTGGGTCTACGACATGTATCGCGGCATGCTAACGCTGGCTGGTAAGAACCACCTGCGCATTATCGGCGGCGACGTTGTGCGCTCGCCACGCGCGCAGACGATCTCGGTGACGGCCATTGGCGAGCTGCGACCTGGGCAGGAGATGCGCCGTGACGCCGCCCGCGTCGGCGACATGATCGGCGTGACCGGCCCGCTGGGCCTCGCCGCCGGGGGCGTCAGGCTGCTGGAGCAGGGTGGCGACACGTTCGACGGCGCGCCTGTGATGAAGCATGCTCACCGTGAGCCGCGGCCGCAGGTGCTGGCCGGGCTACTGCTGGCGCGCGCAGGTGTGCGCTGCGCGATGGACATCTCCGACGGCCTGCTCGGCGACCTGCCGAAGATCTGCGAGGCCAGCGGCGTGTCGGTGCTGCTGGAGCAGGACGACCTGCCGATCCCGAACAGCCTGCGCTGGAACTTCCCGGACTGGTTCGATCTGGCGCTGCGCGGTGGCGAAGATTTTGAGTTGGTCTTCACCGCACCGCCTGAGGTGTTCGCCCGCGCGGTTGATCTCTTCCGCCGTTTCGGCCTGCGACTGCCAATCGTCATCGGCGAGGCGATCGCGCCGACGCCACAGGGCCCACGCATCTCGATGCGCTTCACCGACCTGCACCGCGACGTGCTGGAGCCGGGCGCAGTCGATCACTTCCCGGTCGCGCCGACAACGCGGGCGGCGTCGGCGACGGTTCGGTGAGGGTCGACAAGGCCGAAACCTCACCGGTGAATCTACCGCCTATTGAAGAGCGAGGCGGCCATCTATTCCTCCGTACGGACAGGACCCGGCCTGTCCTCGCCGTGAGGCGACCCACACACACACGAACATTGGCGCTCTGAATGCACGAGCCCAGCATGAGGCCGTGGACATGTAGGGGCGTATTGCATACGCCCGGCCAGAGCCGCGGCCAACTAGCAGATGCACCCGAACAACGTGGCTGCCGATCGGTCCGGATCGGTCGGCCAAATGGGCGTATGCGATACGCCCCTACATTTCGGGACCGACGCGGTGGTGACACGCCGAGGCCGCCATTATCCAGCATGGGGCGTCGCCATGGCCCAGAGGGCGCCCCGCGAGGACAGGCCGGGTCCTGTCCGTACGGAGGGATGGAC
>JAMLIA010000028.1 GCA_023954495.1 Thermomicrobiales bacterium
TGGTGGCTCCGCTTGATAGACCGATCGGCTCGACACCATCAGTCTATCCGGAGCCATCTCTTCTTTAATGCGACAACGTTGTGCCTCGCGCTGTCATCGCCGTGAGGCGACCCTCTCGTGCAGAGTCCAAAGTACTTGGCGTCCTGTGGCACGGCGTGGGGCGGGCATTGCATCGAACATCTAGCGCATCGTCATGGGGTTCAGTCGTGGCCTGCGCAGGTTCGAGACACGACGGCTCAGCGCGGGAACGTCGCCTCACGGCGAGGGCAGGACCCGGCCTGTCCGTACGGAAAAGGCGCACTCCTCGCCGCTCATAGAGGGGCTATTCCTCTGAAAGGGGATGGTCGCCTCACCCCGGCCGACGATCCGCCACACCTGCCGCCTCCAGCCGAGCCTGCTCCTCCTCCAGTTGTGCGTCAGCATCCAGCTCAGCCAGGCGCGCACGCGTCATGCGCGGCAATAATGCCCCCATCGCCACCGACGCCGCGACGACCGCCGCGCCACCCAGGAACATGGCCAGCCGCGGTCCAACCAGCCCGGCCATCATCCCGCTCTGAAACTCTCCCAGCCGTGGCCCGCCGGACGCCATCGCCGAATGCGCCGCCGCAACCCGCCCACGCAGTGGGTCCGGCGTCGCCAACTGCCGGATCACCGCCCGCATGGCAACGCTCACCGAGTCGGACGCCCCAGCACCCGCCAGCGCCAGCAGCGCGACAACTAGCGTCGTGCTCAGGCCAAACACCATCAGGCTTGCGCCATAGCCGATGACCGCCCCGACCATCACCAACCCCGGGCGATCCGGCTGCGGGACGAGACTGACCAGCAACCCACCAATTACCGCCCCTGCCGCCGGCGCAGACAGCAGCAGGCCGAACCCTTCCGGCCCGATTTTCAGCACGTCGGTCGCGAACACCGGAGCAAGACCCACCGTCGATCCCAGCAATGTCGCAAGGAAGTCCAACAGGATGACACCCCAGATCACCGGCGTCTTGCGGATGAACGCCAGACCCTCTGCAATCGCCTCAAAATGGTTGCGGCGCACAAGTGGTGGCTCCAGCCGCGTCTTCATTGCCAGCAACGCACCAATAACGAAGATGAACGACGCCGCATCGAGCAGGTAGGTGCCCGATAAGCCAATGCGTGCGACGGCCACCCCACCCACCGCAGGACCGACCATCCGCGCCACCGCAAAGACGAGGATATTCAATGACATCGCAGGTGCCAGCTCGTTGCGCGGCACCAGCGCCGGGATCAACGCCTGCCGCGCCGGACCGTCGAACGCCGAAATCGCAGCCGCGATCGCTGCGACAGCGTAAAGCAGCACGATCGTGACATTCCCGTTCGCCGTCGCGCCCGCAATAACCAGGCTGATGGTCATCAGTCCGGCCTGCGTCAGCAGCAAGACACGCCGTCGATTGAACGCGTCCGCGACCGACCCACCGATCAACGACGTCGAGAAGATGGCAAGCGCCCGGATCAGGCCAAGAATGCCAAGCTGAACCGCCGACCCTGTCATGTCGTATACCTGCCAGGACAGCGCCGCAGCGTGCATCTGCGTGCCCAGCATCGAAACGAACTGACCCATCCAGATGTATCGATAATCCCGGTGCCGCAGCACGTGCACCGGTAACCGACGTCGTCCGTCGCTATCGACCCCGCTCAGACATGTCCCCCATCCACCCCGACCCACCACGCGTGCGCTACAGGCGGGTCAGGATACTGGCACGTCTGGAATCACGCCACTTGTGCCCACGTAGCAGTGGAGTATGATCGCCTCGCCAATGGGGATCAGGGGAGTACATGACGTCCAGCGAGAGCGCGACACCATCTGAAGCGCCCACTGATGCAGTGGTCGATCCACCGCGTGATACCGCACGCTTCGGCGCGCTCGAGGCTCCGGTCTTCCGCAACTACTTCCTGGCAACCATTGTCTCGAACATCGGCTCCTGGATGCAGATCTCCTCGCCCAGAGCTGGCTCATCCTTGAGCTGACCGACTCGCCCCGTTCTACCTCGGTCTGGTCGGCCTCGTGCGAACCGTCCCGCGATCGGTCTGCTCGTCGGCGGCGTCCTGGCCGATCGCTTCTCGCGCACGCTCATTCTCATGATCACCCAGACCGTCATGGCGCTCTCATCGCTGGTCATCGCCATCCTGACCGTTGCCGGAGTCATCACCGTCTGGCACCTGCTCATCATCTCGTTTATTTCGTCGGTCTTCTTCTCCGTCGACAACCCTACCCGCCAGGCGCTCGTTCCCGACCTCGTCGGGCGCGAAAAGCTCGCCAGCGCCATCGGACTGAACTCCGCCGCCTGGAACGCCGCCGCGATCATCGGCCCGTCCGTTGCCGGCATTCTCATCGCCGCCGTCTCTATCTCCGGCGCGTTCTTCCTCAACGCAGCCAGCTACATACCCGTCCTCATCGTCGTCGCCATGATCCCGCGCGTTGAACGCAAAGCAACAACATCACGCTCGATGACGCGCCAACTCAACGAAGGACTCGCCTACATCAAGTCCGACCGCATCATCTGGGGCATCTTGCTCCTGATCGCAATCCCCAGCGTCGTCGCTCGCCCCTATACGCAGATGATGCCAGTCTTCGCCCGCGACGTCCTCGGCCTCGGCGCAACCGGCTTCGGTGTCCTGATGGCCGCCAGCGGGCTGGGCGCGCTCGTCGGCGCACTCATCACTGCATCCCTCGGCGGCTTTGCCAAACGCGGCTGGCTGCTTGTCATCAACACAGTCGTCCTCGGCATCACCCTGGTCGGGTTCGCCCAGTCGCGATGGATCATTCCCTCAATCATTCTGGTGATCTTCGTCGGTGGCACATCGACGCTGATGATGTCGCTCGCCAACACGCTGCTGCAGGGACTCGTCCCCGATACCATGCGCGGCCGCGTGATGAGCGTCTACACGTTGATTGCCGGTGGATTGATGCCGCTCGGCTCGATGATCCTCGGCGCAGGCGGTGAGAAGATTGGTGTGCCACTCGCCGTCGGCATTGGCGGTGTCATCACGATCATCGTCGCACTCGGTTTTGTCCGTGGGTTTGAGGATGTGCGCCGCGTCCGCTGAGTTAGCGGCCCAGCGCCAGATACAGCAGCAAAATGCAGCCCAACGCCACGACCGTCATCACCAGACCCGTGAGCACGCCCCAGATCGCCGCGCGCCGCCGACCCTCGCGCACAAGCGCTTCGTGGGCGGCCTCAGTCTGACGTGCCGAATCGTCAATCTGCGTCGACGATGTCGCATCGGTTTCTGGCTGCATCTGGTCGTCCACCTGGGTGGAGTCCAATCGTTCGGATTGCTCTTCGCCGCAATCGGTCGATAATCAATCGCGACGCATCTGTCGGAGAAAGCAGGATACCATGGCAACGCAGGTTCAATCGCTCACCGTTCTCGACCTCGGGCGCGCCAACATCGACATGGGCACCGTCATGGCACCCGGCGATCTGGATGGCGTCTGGGCGGTCTGCGCCTTCCCCGGCTACCTCGTCGAGCTCACCGATGGTCGCCATATCCTGATCGACACCGGCCCGAATCGTCGCCACATCCGCGAGCCGATGTATGAGTATGTCGGCACCAGCTTCGGCGACCACCTCATCCCCCAGCTCACCGACGCTGACGACATCCGCAACCGCCTGGCCGAACTGAGCCTGACGCCCGCCGACATCGACATCCTCGTCCTCACCCACAATCACTTCGACCATGCCGGCAACGTCGCCGACTTCGCGGACAGCGAAATCATCATGCACCGCGCCGACCACGCCGTCGGCATCGAGCGCGGCCAGAATGGCCTCCCCGGCGGCATCCCCGCACACGCCGACGATGGCCGCGCCTTGCGCTACACACTGATCGACGACGACACCGAGCTCGCCCCCGGCTTCACCCTGGTCCACACGCCCGGCCACAGCCCCGGGCACCTGTCGATCGGGCTCGACCTCCCCGATACCGGCTCCGTCATCCTCGCCATCGACGCCATCTACTCCGCCACGAACCGCGAGCTTGGCAACTACCGCATCGGCAGCGACCCCGCCGCAGGCGCACGCTCCGCCACCCGCCTCATCGACCGCGCCACCCGCACCAACGCCCTGCTCATCTACGGCCACGACCCGTCCAATGGCCATCACTCCGCAAAGGCACCCCAGAAATACACCCTGACCGCCCATCCAGAACCTTTCGTAAGGACTGCTTTCAGCGCAGTCCGTCGCCATGAGGCGACACCCCCACATCGGATGTGCACCTGTTCACCAAGTGCCGTCCGCGCGCAAACATTCCGTGCGGACAGGACCCGGCCTGTCCACCGTGAGGCGACCCCCCCGCGCCGGATGCCGACGCCACCACGCCGCACCTGAAAGGTAGAGGCGTTTGGCATACGCCCGTTCGGCACCCCGACCTGTTCCGACCGACAGTAACGGTGTCCGAGCGCATCTCCTGAATGGTCGGTGCCCAACACGGGCGTATGAATACGCCCATACATGCACATGGACAATTCGTCATCACTGAGCGATTCGACTCGGGGCGATTAAGCGCCTTACATGCGCCCCCCTACACCACCCCCAACGTCCCCGCCTTCACCAACTCCACGATTTCACTCTCCGACAACCCAATATCCGCCAGAATCTCCGCACTGTGCTGCCCAAGCACCGGCGGCGCGTGGCGCACTCCCCCCGGCGTGTCGCTCAGCTTCACCGGCAGACCCAGCAGGTGCAGTAGCCCGGCGGTCGGATGCTCGATCTCCACGACCATGTCGCGATGTCGCACTTGCGGATGATCCAGCGCATCATCCACGCCCAGGATCGGTCCGCACGGCACACCAGCGTCGTTGAGAATCGACTCCCACTCCGCCGACGTCTTCGCCTGCAGCTTCGCGCTGATCAGCTCGGCCAACTCCATTCGGTTGGCGTGGCGACCACCATTCGTCTTGAACCGCTCGTCCTCCAACAGCTCCGGCGCCCCGATCGTCTTGCAGAGAATCGGCCAACGTTTGTCACCCGTCCCGCCGACCGTCAGGTAGCCGTCCTTCGAGCGGAACACGCCGTACGGCGCGTTGATTGGATGGTGGTTGCCGGCCGGTGGCGGGACATCACCGCCATTCAGATAGCGCGTCGCCTGGAACGCCAGCATCCCGACCATGCTCTCCAGCAGCGACGTCTCAACGCGCTGCCCTCGCCCCGTCTGCTGCCGCGCTTTCAGCGCCGCCAGCACGCCGTAAGCACCGAACAATCCAGTTAGCAAATCGGCGATCGGGATGCCAACCCGCGTCGGCTCGCTGTCCTCAAAGCCGGTAATGCTCATCAGGCCCGACACACCCTGGATGATCTGATCCAGACCCGGCCGACCGGCGAACGGTCCATCCGCACCAAACCCCGAGATCGAGCAATAGATGACACCAGGGTTCGTCGCCGACACCCGCTCATATCCGATGTTCAGCGCGTCCATTACGCCGGGACGGAAGTTTTCAACGATCACATCCGCCGTCGCGGCCAGTTTCCGAAAGACCTCTTGCCCCTCCGGCACCTTCAGGTTCAGCGCCAGCGAGCGCTTGTTGCGGTTGGCGGCCAGGAAAAACGCGCTCTCGCCGTTGAAGAACGGGGGTCCCGACGATCGCGCGTCCTCACCCTTCCCCGGATTCTCAATCTTGATGACATCGGCCCCCAGGTCTCCGAGCCACATCGCCGCCGTCGGTCCGGCCAGATGGCGACCCAGGTCAATCACACGGATGCCAGATAGCGGCATCGTCTCCTGTGCAGACGACATACTCACTTCCCCTGCCAGTTCGGCTTGCGCTTCTCGAGGAACGCGTTGACGCCCTCTTTGAAATCCTCGCTCATGTAGGCGCGGACCACGAGGTCCGTCTCGCGCGGCGGACGTCGCGAGTGCAGCACCCGTCGCACCGCCTCCTTGGTCACCTGCAGCGTGATCGGCGCATGCCCGGCGATCTTCTCGGCCAGCGCACTCACCCGCTCGATCAGATCCTCGCCCTCGACGATCTCATTCACCAGCCCGGCCGCCTGCGCATCCTGCGCCGTTACCATCTCTGCCGTGAAAATCATCGCCTTCGTTCGCGCCGGACCAATCAGATCAACTAGCCGCGCGTAACCACTCATCGACAGGCAGTTGCCCAGCGTCCTGGAGATCGGCACGCCAAACTTCGCGTCCGGCGTGCAGACTCGCATGTCGCACGACAGCGCGATCTGCGCCCCGCCACCAACAGCGTAGCCACGCACCGCCGCGATCGTCGGACGCTGCAACGCCTCCAGCCGCGAGAGTGCGCCTTCAATCCGCGCCTCGTACTCGATCGCGTGCTTCGGTTCCTTGAATGCGCGGAACTGGCTGATGTCCGTCCCGGCGACGAACGCCTTCTCACCGGCGCCGGTCAGCACCAGCACTCGAACATCCGGGTCATTCTCAACCTCGTCGCAAATCCGAACCAGCTCGTCATACATCGCAAACGTCATCGCGTTGCGTGCCTCCGGGCGATTGAATGTCACCCAGGCGATCGGCCCACGACGCTCAAACAACACATGCTGATTCGTCTCAGTGCTGGTAGTCACGCGCTCTCCCTCTGTTCGCCACCATCGTTGCCCAAACGCTCTTCGCCGCATGGTAGCCGCCACCAGTCAACCTGCGCAACGGCGCAACGGCCTTCTGGTTGCGCATCACCTGTCTACATGCTAGGCTGTCTCCCTGATCGGCGCATCCATGCGCGACGTGTGGGAGACTCCCTTGACGACAGACCTGTAACCAGATCGAACAACGACCGGTGCATTCCGGCTCGTGTCGTCCATCGTCAAACGATGAGGTTGCAGGTACCCTATGTTGCTCAGTGTCTCTCAGATATCCATGTCTTTCGGCCCCATTTCCGTGCTCAACGACGTGTCATTTGTCGTCAATACCGGCGATCGCGTAGGCCTCGTCGGTGCCAACGGCGTCGGCAAATCAACGCTGCTCCGCATCATCACGGGTGAGATCGCGCCCGACAGCGGCACGGTTCTCATTCCCGACGGCATCACGCCCGGCTATCTCGCCCAGCAGCCCCCCCTGCTGCCGAATGCCACCGTCGACGATCTGATCTATGAGATCCTCGGGGCATTACGTCAACTGAAAACGCGACTCCGTGAAATCGAAATTCGGCTCAGCGACTCCGAAGGCGATGTGGACACTTTGCTCGTGGAGTATGGCGAACTCCAGGAACAGTTCGAGCGCGCTGGAGGCTACGAGATCGACCACCAGATTGAGATCGTGATCGACGGCCTCGGTCTCGGCGACCTCGACCGCCAGCGACAGTTCGCCTCACTTTCCGGCGGCGAACAGGAACGGGTCCTCCTGGCAACCTTGCTCCTGCGCTCCCCCGATCTCCTGCTGCTCGACGAACCCACCAACCATCTCGATTTCGACGCCCTGGGCTGGCTGGAGAATTACCTGTCCACCTATCCCGGCGCGATCCTCGCCGTCTCGCACGACCGCGCGTTCCTCAATACGACCGCCACCCGCATCATCGAGATTGATGAACGCACCCGCACTGCCAGCCAGTACGTCGGCAACTACGATGAATTCGCCGAACAGCATGAGCGCGAACGTGCAGAATGGGTTGCGCAGTACGCCGCCCAGCAGGATGAAATCCACGAGCTGCGCCGCGCGATGCGCGTCACGAGCCGCCAGGTCGCGCCGAACCGCGCGCCGCGCGACCCCGACAAGACCGCCTACGACTTCAAAGCCGGACGCATTGATATCGCCATCGCTCGCGGCGTTCGAGCCGCAGAGGAACGCCTGCGCCGCATAGAATCCGACGCAATCGAGAAGCCGCCCAGCACGCTACGCATCCTGCCCAGGTTCGATGTGGCCACCCTGCGCAGTGCCGAGGTCATTGCAGCAACCAACCTGCGCCAGGAATGGGACGGCAAGGTCATCCTCGATGATCTGTCCTTCGTCGTCGGCGCTGGCGACCGCATTGTCATCGTCGGCCCGAACGGTGCCGGAAAGACGACGCTGCTCAACATCATCGCTGGCCGCGCGGCACCAACCGGCGGCGAGGTTCACGTCGCGCGCGATGTCCTCCTCGGCTACCTCGATCAGGCTGCCGACCTCAGCGCCGAATCCGGCTGTGTCCTCGATGTCTATCGCCACGGACTGGATCTTGATCAGCAAACAGCAATTGATGAACTCATCCGCTACGGACTGTTCACGATCGAAGACATCTGGAAGTCGGTCAGTGTCCTGAGTGCCGGTGAGCGACGCAAGCTGCAACTCGCACGCCTGTTGGCGGAGCATCCCACCGTCCTCCTGCTCGACGAGCCAACGAATCACCTCAGCTTCGATGTCCTGTCCCGTCTGGAGCACGCGCTGTTGGAATACCCCGGCCCGCTCATCTGCGTCTCGCACGACCGCTGGTTCATCGAGCGCTTCACCGGCATCGTCTGGGAGATCACGAACGGTCGCATCGTCGTCCATCACGGTGCACCGTCCGATGCACTCGAACGCCTGTCAAACCCCGCCGCATCAGGCATTCCGGATGTATCATGACGAGTGGTCGCTGCGTCGGCAGCAACCTGAGTTGGCTTGCGGCAGGGACGGGGATGAATGACCGACACAACGAAGGCTGAGTTGTCAATCGCAGACATGCGTCGCGAATATCGCCAGCCGGGGTTTGACGAAGCCGACGTCGACGATGATCCGTTTCTGCAGTTTCAAGCCTGGTTCGAGGACGCCGTCCACGCCAACGTGATCGAATCTAATGCCATGATCCTCGCGACATCCACACCGAACGGCTCACCTTCCGTCCGCGTTGTCCTGCTGAAGGGCATGGACGAAGACGGCTTCGTCTTCTACACCAACTACGAAAGCCGCAAAGGTCACGAGCTCAACGCCAATCCCCGCGCCGCGCTTCTCTTCTATTGGCCGGAACTGACCCGCCAGGTCCGCATCGAAGGCCGCGTCGAGCGCGTCAGCCGCGAAGAATCCGCTGAGTACTTCCACTCACGCGCCCACCTCAGCCAGCTCGGCGCCTGGGCATCGCACCAGAGCACCGTCATCGACAGCCGGGAAGAGCTCGAAACACGCATGGCCGACCTCGTCGAGGAATACGACGGTAAAGAAGTGCCGTTGCCATCATTCTGGGGCGGCTACCGCCTGCACCCCGACCACTTCGAGTTCTGGCACGGCCGCCCCAACCGCCTCCACGACCGCATGCAATACACCCTTCAACCCGACGGCAGCTGGGACATCCACCGCCTGTCGCCGTAATCGCCCCCAACCTTCCGTACGGACAGGACCCGGCCCGTCCTCGCAGCGCGGCGACACTCCCGCGCAGATAATTGCGGTATCGGCGTATCGCCACCATTGTTGTCCGGCTTGGAGAATGAGCGCCTCACCGCGATGGTCAAGCCGGGTCACATCCCGCCGGATGTATCGGCGGCGGCTCGCTCACCTGTCAGGATCGGTGTAATCGACCATTGGCCGACTCATCAATGTCAAGTTGTCCGATCCGACAGCCACCCCCGAAACCTGTCATTTCGAACCGCAGTGAGAAATCTCCCCCCGTTAACGACGCTCGACTTCAGAAGGTCACATTCCGAACCGTCTCCCACACACAGCAAAAAGGCGCGAGCGGCACCCCTGCCACTCACGCCCTGAACTACCTGTTACGTCTACCCCTTACACGGGCACCTTACCCGTATAAATCCGGTCGTGCGTCCGCTGCGCGACATCCGCAGGATCGAGCGTGGTGCGTGCGACGCCCGTCTCAATCGCGGCACGCGCCACCGCAGCAGCCACTGCCGGCGGTACCCGCAGGTCGAGCGCAGCCGGCATGACATAGTCCGGCTCCAGCTCATTTTCCTTGACCAGATCGGCAATCGCGTAGGCCGCCGCAACCTTCATCTCATCGTTAATGTCCAGCGCCTTCACATCCAGCGCCCCACGGAAGATGCCAGGAAATGCTAGCGAGTTGTTGACCTGATTTGGATAGTCTGAGCGGCCTGTCGCAACGACCAGCGCGCCACTTTCGTGCGCCAGAGACGGTTCAATCTCCGGGTTCGGGTTGGCCAGCGCAAAGATGATCGGTTGTCTGTTCATCACACCGATATCGTCTGGGGTGAGCGCTCCGGCACCGGACACGCCGATGAACACGTCTGCGCCAGCCAGCGCGTCGTGGAGCGTTCCGCTGACATTCTCTCTGTTCGTCAGTTCCGCCATCTCGCGCTTCGGGCCGTTCATGCCGGTCTTGCGGTCTCGCGAAATGATGCCGAGACGATCGCACATGATGATGTCACCTACGCCTGATGACAGCAGGAGCTTCGACACCGCTATGCCCGCTGCTCCGGCACCATTTACCACGACCTGCACACCCTCGATCGGCGTCCCGCGTAACCGCAGTGCATTCAGCAACGCCGAGAGCACCACTACAGCGGTTCCATGTTGATCGTCGTGAAAGACCGGCAGCTTCACGCGCTCCTTCAGCCGCCGTTCGATCTCAAAGCAGCGCGGCGCGGAGATGTCCTCCAGGTTGATGCCGCCGAACGACGGCGAGATACCAGCGATGATGTCCACAATCCGCTCCGGATCGCGCTCAGAGATGCAGATCGGGAAGGCCTCAACGCCCGCCAGCGTGTGGAACAGGACGGCCTTGCCCTCCATGACCGGCAGCGCAGCCTCAGCACCGATGTCACCCAACCCCAGCACAGCCGTGCCGTCGGTCACGATCGCGACGATGTTGTCCTTCACCGTCAGCTCGAACACCGACATCGGGTCGCGGTAGATTTCCGCAGCCGGGGCCAATGCCGCCGGTGGGACATACAACACATTCAGAATGTGGTGGTCCTTGATCGGGATCTTCGAGCTGATTTCAAGCACGCCCCCAAATCGCCGCCGAAGGTCGAGCACTTCCTCGCGCAAGGTGCTCGGTTTGGTGCGCACAGCCGGGCGTGTCGCGCCGTTGGACGACGAGCGCGGCAGCATGACGCCCTCGTAGACGAATCGACGTGTGCGTTCAGCAACTGCCTCTGGATCTACATCGTAGAGCGCCTCGCCCGTCTCGATTGCCGCCTGCACTACTGCTGCCGCAACCGCCGGAGCTACGCGGTAATCGAAGATTCGCGGAACAATGTTATCCGCGTTCAGCTCGTTTTCCGGCACAAGCGATGCGAGCGCGTCGGCGGCATACAGCAGCGTCCGCAGCCGGATATTGCGCGCCCCGCTGTCCAGCAATCCGCGGAACACACCCGGGAACACCAGCGAGACATCCATCATGTTCGGATGGTCCGAACGCCCGGTGGCTACGACCGCGGCTCCGGCTTCCTTCGCATCCGACGGGTCGATCTCCGGATGTGGAATCGACATCGCCAGCACAATCGGATCCTCGGCCATCGACGCGACCATCTCGCCAGTGAGGATGCCCTCCGACGAGACTCCGATGAACACGTCTGCGCCGTGCAGCATGTCCGCCAGCGACCCACATCGCCGCTCGATGTTCGTCTCCTTGGCGAGATACTGCTTCGCCCAGTTCATGCGTTCCGGGCGTCCAGAATAAATCGCTCCGGCCCGGTCGCAAACGACGATGTCGCGCACTCCAGCCCGATGCAACAGGCGCGAAACCCCAACCCCGGCAACGCCAGCCCCGGCGATGACGACCCGGCAATCTTCCAGCCGGCGGTTCGTAACCTTCACCGCATTACGCAGCGCGCCCAGCACGAGCACAGCCGTGCCATGATGCTGGTTGGAGAACACCGGAATCGTCGACGCCTTCTCCAGATGGTCGGCAATCGTGAAACAACGCGGCGCACTGATGTCGTCAATACAGATCGCGCCAAATGTTGGCGCCAGTGCCGACGCCGCATTCACAATGTCAATCGGATCAGTTATGTTAAGAGCGATCGGAAAAGCGTCGATGCCGGCAAAAGTCTTGAACAGGACGCTTTTCGCTTCGAGGATTGGCAGGACTGCTTCTGGTGAGCCGCCCTCACGGCCGAACAGGTCGGAGCCGTCAGAAATAATCGCAACCGTATTTCCACGACTGGTCAGGTCAAATGCGGACTCAGGATGCTCGACGATCTCGAGGCATGCTTCTGCGACGCCAGGTGTATAGACGAGGCCGAGGATCGACCTGTCGCGAATCGGTACCTTACTGTTGATGCCGATCAGGCCCTGGTAGCGCCTGCGGTAGTCCAATCCCTCTTCTTCGTGATCGATGCGGTACAACGTCTATCCAAGCCGTTCCCAGTTCTGCACATTCATGTCAGCGCTCAATTCTACGCCACCCGTCCGCGATCAGATCACTCCGATCTCGATTGAGTGATACCCGGTCGCGCCCGACGGAATCGGATCGCGCCGCGACGACGTCTGCACCTCGCCATTTCCGTCAGTCGCACGCGCCAGAACCCGGTACGCACCGGCAGTTTGGGCGTTCCACGTGGAACGCCAGATCACCCACGATAGCGCTGAAATCTGCTGGATCTCATCGACGGCCTGCCAACTGGTGCCGCCATCAAAGCTCAGCTCGACCGCCGTGATGCCCCGGTCTCCCGCGTAGGCGATGCCGCCCAGCTCGACTGCCCCACGCTCGACGACCGCCCGATTCGATGGCAGGTCAATGCGCGAGAACGTCTGGATGGTTCCGTCCTCAGTCCAGCCGCGTTGTTGCCAGTAGCCACGGAAATCGCCGGCTACCAGATCGATCCGCTCGATCCACTTCACGTTCTTAATGCCGTACTTCCCCGGCACGATCAATCGCGCTGGCGCACCATGCGTCGCGTTCAGTGGCTCGCCATTCAGCTGCACCGCCAGCAGGACATCCTCGCCCATCGCGCGCGTCACCGGGATCGACTCGGTGTAGCCATCCGCCGCGTAGAGCGCAAGATCGACCGCGTCCGGCTGCACGCCGGCCCGCGTCAGCAGGTCCACCAGCCGAACTCCACGCCAGACACCATTCGACACGAGGTCGCCGCCGATCTTGTTCGAAATACAGGTCAATGTCGTCGGTTGCTCGACACTGGCCATGCCGGCCAGGTCGACGTACGCCAGCGTCATCGGATTCGCTACCAGCCCGCTGATATGAAGCGCCCAGCGATCAACGTCCGGGTCCGGGTCAAGGACATTCTTCGACACGACGTAAAACTGACTTTGCGGAGTGATCGCAGTTGGAATGCCCGCCTTCTTGCCACCAATCGCACCCTTCCGCACGTCGACAACCAGCTTGCCGAGGTACCCAGCGCTGATCGCAACGAGCGCTGTCGCCCCGCCAACCAGCAGCCGTCGCCGACCCTGATCGAACGAGTCCACCCGGGTGGACTGTCGAGCGAAAGCACTGATAAGCGCCGGATATATCAGGTATGCGGCCAGCGCAAAGACGAATGCGTCAATCGCCGAACTGACGCCAATGTCGATCAGGCTTCGGTTTGTGAGCGCCGTCTCGCTGTTTGCTTCAGCCAGCAGGACGAAGAACGCCAGCGGGAACCAGGCCCCGATCGCCATCGAAATGAGCCGGACGATCCGACGTCGGACCGTCATGACTTCCATCAGAGATGGCTGCAACAGCGCCATGCCGCCTCCGACAATCCCCATGCCAACGACCACCCCGACGACGAGCAACGGTTTGGCGAACGATCGCAGCGATTCAAGCAGGAACGAGAACAGGCCCGTCGGCAGCGCCTTCAGCGCCGTCTGTGCAGCCAGCTGAATGAGCGGATCGCCGGCTGGTGCGCCCCGCCGAGCCAGCGACAACGCCAGCATCACCAGTGTCGCCAGGCATCCCGACAGAAATAGCGCCCGCGTCTCGGTTCGATTGGTGCGTGTGGAATCATCCATCTTGACCGTCATTCGGTTATTTCGGCGCTGACCAGCGTGTCAGCCACTGCCGCGCGGCCCATCACCGCCTGCGACGTTGACAATCTGGGACACCTTGCGGTTGGCAGCCTGCCACCGTATGCTGTGTACGTACACATGTGAATCTTCGCAGTCGAT
Source organism: Thermomicrobiales bacterium (assembly GCA_023954495.1). Taxonomy (NCBI): domain Bacteria; kingdom Pseudomonadati; phylum Thermomicrobiota; class Thermomicrobia; order Thermomicrobiales; species Thermomicrobiales bacterium. The sequence continues at coordinate 13,957 of JAMLIA010000028.1, forward strand.
CCAGGGGGAACCATGTCCGCACTGCCGGAGACTGCCTCCGATAACTTCTATCCGCTCGCATCAAAGCCGCCGACAATTCGCCTGCTCCATGAAGAATCAGCCGCGCACCCGTTCGCGCTGACGGTCGCTGCCGCCTGGTCGTGTTATGGCGCGCGTCCGGCGCGAGTCGAGAATGTCCTGAAGCTCATGGACTCGACGCTCGATGACGGCGACGAGTTGCGTCCGCATCGTCGTAGCCGCGCCCAACGCCTGTACCGCGACCTGTTCGACGCTGGTCATCACACGACGTTCCAGCACGCCAACTTCGTCTTCGTGCTGGACGGCGTGTCGCGGCTGGCGATCTGGTCGTTCTTCCATCACCATCCACATTACAACTCGGAGCAAGTGTCCCAACGCTATCGAGAAGTCTCGGGCAAGGTGATGGTGACGCCGGGACTGAACGAACAGCAGGAACAGATCTACCGCGCTGCCCTGCAGCGTGCGGTCGACGGCTACCGTTCGCTTACCGAGATCCTCACACCGACGCTGGCCGAGCGCTACGGGAAGGTCTTCCCGTCCCGCGTTCGAGCAACCGGGCAGGAGGCCGAGCGCCGTGTCGCCGATGCCGTCCAGAAGCGCGCACAGGAAGTCGCGCGCTATGTCCTGCCGCTCGCGACGCCCGCGCACCTCTATCACACGATCAACGGCCTGACGTTGCTGCGCTATTACGTGCTGGCCAATCAGATGGACGTTCCGGCCGAGGTGCGCTACATCGTGAACACGATGGTCGCCGAAGTCCTGCGCATCGATCCGTACTTCCTCGGCGCGCCCGGCTACGAGCTGGACCTGCAGATCCTCGCCGCACAGGACACGCTTGAGTATGAAGCGCTGTCCGAGATGCAGCAAACGATTACGTCAAGCCGAGATGATCGCTTCTTTCAGGAGTTCGATGCGGAGCTGGGCGGCGTGAACTCGCGCCTGGCGAGCTACGACCCAGCGGCTGAACAGACGCTGGCCGCTGCAGTTCGAACGGTCCTTGGCCGGACTGCCGAGGAGATGAGCGACGAGGACGCGTTGCTGGCTGTGCTTGATCCAGCTCAGAACGCCTACCTCGGTCACTCGCTCTTCCTGGCGATGAACTCCAAGCTGATGCAGACGATGAACCACGTGTCGTTCACCTTCCAGAAGCGCATCAGCGGTGCGGAAGATGCACAGAACCAGCGCCATCGCGGGACGCTGTCGTCCTCGCCGGTGCTGGCGGCACACCTGCGCGAGCAACCGGATGTCATCGTTCCGCACGAACTGTTGGAGAACGAAGCGGCGCTGGCCGAGTACCACGCGACCGTCCAGGCGCTTTGGGATGCCAAGAACCAGCTGCTGGATGACGGTGTCGCTCCGGAGAACGTGCTCTATCTGCTGCCGAACAGCCACCGGTTGCGGTTCTACGAGACCGGCACGCTCATGACCTACTACTGGAAATGGGTCAAGCGGCAGTGCTACAACGCGCAGCGCGAGATCTTCGAGACGGCAGTTCAGGAAACAGCGCAGGTCCGCGAAGTCTTCCCGACAATCGGCCAGTTCGTCAGCGGGCCGCCGTGCGTGCTGCGTTCGCGGGCCGGCACCAAGCCGTTCTGCCCCGAGGGTGAGCGCTACTGCGGCATCCCGGTCTGGCGCAACTTCGATCCGGATACGCTCGTCAAGCGCCGGATTCTGTAAAGCGTATTCCGTATTCGCAGCACCAGGTTGCCGCCCGTCGGGTCAGTCCGGCGGGCGGTCGCCTATACTGAACGTCTATCGACACAGGGTCTGAACCTTGGAAAGGCGTACTGGATGGATTTTAAAGGTGATGTATCGATCGATGCCCCACGTGAAAAGGTCTATGCGTTTCTGACGGATCCGAACCAGGTGACGCAATGTGCGCCGGGTCTGCAGAGCGTCGAGATCATCGACGAAAACAACTTCAAGTGCACCGTCAAGGCCGGCGTCGGCATGATCCGCGGGACATTCAACTTCGACATTGAGTTCCAGAAGCGCGAGGAGCCGTCGCACGCCACAATCGTTGCATCAGGCAAGATGCCCGGTTCGGCAGTCTCGATGACCTCAACGATGGATCTGGCCGAGGAAGGTGCCGGTACCGTCATGCACTGGGCGTCGGACGTCAAAGTTAGCGGCACGATCGCCGGCGTCGGAGCGCGCCTGATGGGTGGCGTGGCCGACCGCATGACCAAGGACATCTTCGGCTGCATCAAGTCAAAGCTGGAAGCCGAATCCTGATCCGCTGACTGAATGCAGCAGCCGTCCTACTGCGACGCGGGACGCGCCTGTCCACCCGGGTGGACTCGTTCCGCGTCGTTTGATGCTTGCTGCGCACGACTTCCGCCCATCCCGCCCTCGGCTGACTGGAGATCCTCGACCGATCCACGCGGGAAGAAGAACACGACAATGATCGCCGCAGCGACCGCCAAGCCAAACATCGTCATGAAGACGACGTGCAGCGACGATGAGAGCGCCGTGGTCAAGAAATCCAACAGATCGGCGGACAGGCTTTTGCGCACCTCAAGGTCAAGCAGGGCATTCGCGCTCTGCAGCGAGCTGTCGAGGCTCGACAGCCGCGAAGTCAATTGCGCGGTCAGCAGCGTGCCAAGGACGGCCACGCCGATCGCGCCACCGATCGTGCGCGAAAACTGCACCAGTGCGGTTGCGACACCGCGCTGATTCCAGCCGACCGAATTCTGGACGGCAATAAGCATCGCGGTGGCGGAAAGGCCCATGCCGATGCCAACGAGCCCTGCGCCGGCTGCGGCGGGCAGGCGTCCGGTTTCCGATGAGACCATGAGCAGCGAGACACAACCGGCGACGGCCGATAATGCACCCGCGACGACCGAGATACGGTATCCGGCACGCGTGATGATCTGACCGGAGACGACCGAGGCGACTGACCAGCCGATTGAGAACGGCGCGACCGTCAGACCTGCGTCGATCGGAGAGCCGCCGAGGACGCCCTGGACATACAGCGGTACGAACGACGAGATACCGAACATAACGCCGCCGATGAGGGTGCCAGCTCCGGTGACAACAGCAACGATCGGCGACCTGAACATGCCCAGCGGCATCATCGGGCTGGGGAAGCGGCTCTCGTGGATAACGAACCAGATCAGGATCACGACGGATAGTAGCATCAACCCACCCGTCCGCAGCTCCAGCCATGACGCTCCTTCGCCAACGTCGAGCAGGCCGAAGAGGAACGCGGTGATGCCGGCCGTCAGCAGGATGGCACCGAGGTAGTCGATGCGGCTGCGCTCGACAGTGTGGTCCTCGTGGAGCGAGCGCCACATCAGCCAGACAGAGACGATGCCGAACGGTAGATTCAAGTAAAAGATCCAACGCCAGTCGACGACCTCTACAACCAGACCGCCGAGCGTCGGGCCAGCGACGGCAGACGCGCCCCAGATGGCTGAGAAGAGCCCGGCCATCTTGGCACGCTCTTCGACGGAGAAGAGATCGCCGAGAATCGTGAATGTAACCGGGACGATGCCACCGGCACCGAGACCCTGGATGGCGCGGAAGGCGACGAGCTGTTCCATGCTCTGAGCCAGACCGCACAGGGCCGAGCCGAGGACGAAGAGGGCCGCGCTGATCACGAAGAGCGGCTTACGCCCGTACATGTCGCTGAGCCGACCGTAGAGCGGAACAGTGGTCGTCGATGTCAGCAGATAGGCTGAGAAGACCCACGAGTAGAGCGACAGGCCGCCGAGCTGGCCGATAATTGTCGGCATCGCGGGGCCGACAATGCTTGAATCGAGGGCGGAGAGAAAGGTCCCAGCCATCGCCGCGACGATGACGAGGCGACGATTGGTGATCCCAGAGCTAGTCGATTGGCTGAACATAATGACTCCCAGGTCGTCTGGGCGGTCGACCCGGGCGACGTGACGCAGTTGCCGTTCATTGAAGCGCCGGGGTATTGTAGCAACGCCGTTCGAATCCGCCAGTTCCTAGCCGAACGGAGAATGAGAAATGAGTAATGCACAAGTCAATGACGGTCGTTCGATTGATCTGATTCGGAAGCTCCTGGAGCGCAACCTGGTCGACCGGGCGGTGCTGCTCGGCGAGGGGCGCTGGCCGGGGTCCGGGCCATTCATTCAGCTGGCTGCCGAATGGCAGCACCTGTCACCAGACGAGCGAGCGACGCGCTTGCGGGAGATCGGCCCAGATGGACTCGAGCGCGCCCGCGCACTGTCGGATGTCCATCCGGAGATCGGACGCGTGCTCGATACGCTGGAGGCGCAGGGGATCCTCACGCACGACGGCAGGGCGTTCGCTGTCGAGGCTGCTGATGTGGAGCAGAGATCGGACGCGCAGCCTGTCCCACCAGCAGCCGAGCTGGAGGAGCAAGCAGCTGAGCCTGTCCCCGACGATGCAAGCGCAGGGGAGGGTAGCAACGCACCCGCCGACGTAATCGCCGCACCGCTCCCGGTAGTGGTCGAACCTGCGGCTATCGACGGCCTGCCGGAAACGCTAGCGACACAAGCTGCGACGGCCGACAGGGTCAGCCTGAGGCCGGAAGTTGACGAGGAGGCGGTCGCTGCGGCTGAGGCGATCCTGGAGCGCGTTCATGAGCGCGTGCAGGCCACGATCGAACACACGGATGCGACACCGATGCCCGTGCCGGAGCCTGAGCTTGTGGCTCTGCCGCCGGAGCCGAACCAGCGTGACGAACTGCCGGAGATCGGGGTGACGAATGGTGTCGCGCGTGAGCGGGTGCTGAGCATTCGGCGAGCGACTGCGGCACAGCGTGTCGACTACACGGAGCTCGACACAGGGGAACTCAGTCGGCGGGAGCTGTTCGGTGCGCTCGAACGGACCGAGCGGGGGGTAGAGACGGTCGTTGGGGCCTTGCCGCAGGCGCTGAGTCGGGCGGGTGTTGTGGTCGTAATCGGGCATGTGCTGCCGAAGATGGTCAAGCGGCTGCAGGATGGCTACTGCGACATACCGGGGACGCGATCGACGGTGCGGGTGCATCCCGAGAGCCGGATCGTGCTGGTGAGTGGCAGCCGAACATAATCAGCAATCCGTGCGACGACGCGGGAGCGCCAAGCTCCCGCGTTTGTCACCGTCTATTCCGGATGGAGCATTGATCGGGCACTGCCCTGCGGCGTAGGAACGTCGCTATTGAATAGCCGGACTCGTACCGGCTGTCCATCCGTATCAGCAGCCAGGCAAAGCTCCTGACTCCTGTTGTATTTCATTGCCGCTATGACCGGGTGCTGGAACGATGATCCGTGGATCCGGTGATTCAGGCTCCCGGCCTGAGGCTGTCTTCGAGGAGTGGGCAGAACATCCAGATGGTGATGTCTCTGCCGGCGTAGCCGAGGCGTCGCGTCACCTTCACTCCTCCTTTCATGTGCGGTTCCACAATTCGTTTGCCGGAGTATATGATCGGTGTCACGGTTACGCAAGCGCTTATACACGCATTGGTATATGCTCAACTCGCGTAATGACACGACGTATCCAGCACGAAAGCCGACGGAAGTGTCGGCCTTCGCGTGGGCTTGTATTCGTTGAGAACGCGGGGATTATGCCGAAGCGGCGATGTCGTATCCTGCCTCCGAGAGACCGGCCACGAGGGTTGCATCGGTCACACTGTCGGCAGCGCGGACGGTGACGATCTTTGTGGGGATATCGACGGTGACGTTCTCGACGCCATCAATCTGGGATAGCTCGTTGGTGATGGCTCGGACGCAATGCTCGCAGCTTACATCCGGCACCAGGAAGGTCTTCTCGACCATTTCTCCTCCTCGATCGGTGATTCTCAATATACCCCGCTGGGGTATCTGGTGTGATTGTAGCACGGGCGGAGTGGGAGTGGTGCCACGATGGCGGGCAGACGGGTTTGTCAGGCGCTCCCACTTGAAGATTGACTGCTGGGCGCGAGGTTGTATGTTGGTGCGCCGCCCCGAAATGCAGGGGTGTATCGCAAACGCCCGTTTGACCTCCAACCCATTCCGACCGGCAGCCCCGGTGTCAAGGTGCCCTCCTGGATGGTCGTGTTTCTGGCCGGGCGTATGCGATACGCCCCTACATTTCAGGGCGACGTGGTAGTGATGCGTCGAAAACGCACGTGTTTGTAGCGGGGGTGTCGCCTCACGGCGATGGCAGCGCCAGCGCTGTCCCTGCGAGGGGATCGGGGGACGGCTCGTTTAGTTGACAGAATCATTGCGGTCGACAACCCAAGGGAACAGTGCGGGAGGTGGGGAATGAGGCGGAAAGGGCGGGCTGGTGGGGACGGGACGGTGAGCGTCGCGTTGGGGTGTGCGTTTGCGGGGGCGTTGGTGGTGATGCTGGGGTTGGTGGTGTATTTGTGGGTGCTGTGATGCCAGCAGGCGGGATCGCCTCATGGCGATGGACAGGCCGGGTCCTGTCCGAACGCACGCTTAGAGCGCGGTTCTCTCGCTCAGCACGCTTCATAGCTTGAAGATCCGCGGGTCTCGACGCGGTGAGGGGCTATGGACCGCGGCGGTCGTCGGAGGAGATGACGCCGTCGGACAGGGTGACAACGCGGTCGGCAAGGCCGATGAGGATCGGGTCGTGGGTAGCGACGAGGGCGGTGACGCCTTCGCTGCGGACCAGTGCGCGGATGAGTTGCATGATCGTGCGGCCGGTTTGCGAGTCGAGCTGGCCGGTCGGCTCGTCAGCGAGCAGGATGTCGGGGGCGTTGGCGAGGGCGCGGGCGATGGCGACGCGCTGCTGCTCACCGCCGGAGAGTTCGTGCGGGCGGTGACGCGCGCGATCGCCGAGGCCGACGAGCTCCAGCAGGACGCGGACGCGCTCGTCGCGGCGGGCGACGGGAGCCTGGGCGAGGCGGAGCGGCACTTCGACATTTTCGGCAGCTGTGAGGATCGGGATGAGGCCGAAGGCCTGGAAGATGAAACCGATCCGGTGGCGGCGCAGCTCGATCAGGCCGCTCTCGGGGAGCTCTGAAACGACCATGCCGTCGATGGTGACCTGGCCCTCGGTTGGCCGGTCGAGGCCGCCGATGATGTTCAGCAACGTCGTCTTGCCGGAGCCGGAGCGGCCCTGTAGCGCGACGAGTTCGCCGCGTCCGATGGTGAGGTCGACGCCACGCAGGGCACGGACAACCGATTCACCCATCGGGTAGTCGCGGGTGATGCCTTCGATGCGGATGACGGGCTGGAGCAGGTCGGTGGTTGAGGCGCGGCGCTCCGAGGCCGGACGCGTGCCGAACGGCTCGCGATCTTCTTCCTGGGTAACGAAAGGGGAGCTGGATCTGCTGCGCTGCGAAGGCGGTCGCCAGCGCTCGTTGGCATCACTCACGAGCCACTCTCCGGGTCTGTTCGCGGCTGATCCGGCCAGACGCCGATGTGATCGGCTTCCAGCTCAAGACGGACCCGCCGTTCGAGCTCCAATGTGTCGACATAATCACGTGGCAGTTGCAGGCGACCGGCGCGATCGAGGACTGCATATTCCTCGGCGATGATCTCATGCTCGCCCTCGTCTCCGACGGCGATGCGGCGGAGCGTCTCACTACTGGTTCGACCATCGCGGATCGCGATGGTGCGATTGACCTGGGTTGAGACGAGCGGATCGTGGGTCACAACGACGACGGTGACACCGAGCTGGGTTGCGGCTGAGCGCAGCACCTCGAAGATCTGAGTTGAGGTGGCGGTGTCGAGTTCGCCGGTCGGTTCGTCGGCCAGCAGGACGGCCGGCGCGTTAGCGAGGGCGACGGCGATCGCGACACGCTGCTGTTCACCGCCGGAGAGACGGTCGGGGCGGTGATCGGCGCGATCGGCGAGGCCGACGAGCGTGAGCAGCTCCAGTGCACGCTCGCGGCGAAGGCTGGCGGGCATGCCGTCGAGGATCATCGGCAGCTCGACGTTCTCCTGGGCATTGAGGTAGGGGAGGAGATTGCGCGCGGTCTGCTGCCAGACGAAGCCGATGACCTGGCGTCGATAGCGGGTGCGCTCCTGCTGGTCCATGTTCAGGAGGTCGTAGCCAGCGACGATGGCACGCCCGGCGGACGGGACATCGAGGCCGCCGAGGATGTTGAGCAGGGTCGACTTGCCGGAGCCAGACGCGCCAACGATGGCGATCAGCTCACCGGGCGCGACGAGCAGGTCGAGGCCCTGCAGCGCGACAACTTCGAGGTCGGCGATCTTGTAGATCTTGACCAGGTTGTCGCAAATGATCTGCGAGCCACCGCCGAATTGCGGGCGCTCCGCGTTGGCGGCGCGCTCGGCAAGCGAGCGGAAGTCGAGCGTGTCGGTCATCGATCCCCCAATCGGAGCACTTCACCGAGGCTGATCTTACGCGCAAAGCGGGTTGTCAGAAGTATTGCAACTGTCGTCACGACCAGGACAACGACGACGAGAACGGCGATGGCGGGCCAATCGATCTGGAGCTCGACCGGCAGGCCTGGGCCGATGAAGGCCAGCAGATCGAGCCCGGGCGCAACGAGCCAGGCCGCAGCCACGCCGAGGCCGACACCGGCAGCGATGCCGACGATGATGCCCGGTGCCTGCTCGACGATGGTGAGGCCGAGTGACTGCTCGCGAGAAAGGCCAAGCGTGCGGAGGTAGGCCTGATCACGAGCGCGCGCCTTGCCGCGCAGGAGCATGGCGAAGGCGACCGCGACACCGGCGTAGAGCGCTGTGACGATGAGTCCGAGCCGGAAGCCGGTCGCGACACCAGCGATGAGCGGCGCGTCGTGGACAGCGTCGTAGATCGCCGCTCGCGAGGAGAAGTTGGCACCGTTCGACTGCGAGCGAATGGTGGCGTCGAGGCCGCTTTCGATTTCGCGCGGTCCGCGGACGAACATGTCGGTCGCGCGAATCGGGCGGGAGGGGTTGGCCAGCGCAACTGACGGGAGCGGAGCGATAACGAACGGGCGATCGGCGGGCAGGCCGGAGAAGCGCTCGCGGACTTCAACGACGACGAATGTCATCTCGCGGCTGAGGACCGTCATGCCAAAGGTGTCATCGACGGAGAGACGGCCACCGGCGGCGGATGGCGAGATGATCGCCGGAATCGGGTTCGTCGGCTGGCCGATGTCATTGCCGGTTTGCTCACGCATCATCACCTCGGGCATGTGTGCGTCGGCAGGTGTACCTGCGGTGACGTCCTGCAGGCGAGCGGGTTCGACGAGCATGAGCTGAGCAACGCCGGAACCGGGCACGCGACCGGAGAAGATTGCGTTCGAAATGACGGCATTTGCAACTGCCTCGACACCGTCGGCCTTAAATGGATCGACCATGCTGTAGAGATAGCCGGTTTCGCCGGACGAGACGCGGTAATCCGCGCCGACCTGCTGCCAGGAGGCGGCGACCTGCCCGCGGGAGATCGTCGTGGTCAGGACCATGGCGAAGGATGAGACAGCCAGCGACAGGAGCAGGACGAGGACCGGCAGGCTGGTCGCGCCCGGCTGGCGACTGGTGCGGCGGAATCCGAGGACCGGCACGAGGTCACGGCGCAGGCTGCTGAGCCAGCCGAAGAGGCGGACCGGCAGGGGATAGAGGCGGACGATCAGCAGGCCGACGGCGAGGCCAAGCAGAACGGGAACGGCGGCGAGCCAGGGGTCCATCGTCGATATCTCGTTCGTCGAGGAGCTTCCGGCGATGCCACGGCGGCGCACCAGATAGACGCCGACGAGGGCGAGGGCGACGACGAGAATCTCGATGACCAGGCGACGGACGCCAACGCGGTCGATGGCGACTTCGCCTTGCTCAAGGTCGCCTAGCGGGCGGCGTGCGAAACCGGCGTGGGCGAAGATCAGGAGCAGCGTCATTGCCGCCGCGACGCCGATGGCGGCTGCGAACGACAAAATGCTGCTTCGGCCACTAATGAGCATGGTTGTGATGAACCAGGCGACGACTGCACCGGGCAGGCTGAGCAGCAGACCTTCGATCAGTTGTGAGCCGAGGATCTGGCGCGCAGAGCCGCCGCGTCCGCGGATCAGCAGCAGCGCATCGCGGCGACGATCGGCGGTGATGCCGGCGACGAGAGCGAGGACTGCGCCTCCGACGCCGATCAGGCCGACGGTCATGAGCGAGAGGATGGCGCGGGTCAGGTTCCGCTGGCTGCTGTAGTCGCGCAGGATGCGGGACAGGCCCGAGGTGACGGCGATCTTGGTGGGATCGGTGAAGACCGCACCGTACTGGGCGTCAAGCTTGCGCATGTCGGCGGTGAGCGCGCTGAAGTTGCCGGCGTCGAACTTCGAAGAATCGACGAAGTAGCGCCAGTAGTACTGGAAGGGCAGCTCAACGCCTGAGCCGCCACCGAGTGTGGAGTAAGCGTCCGGGGCGAAGAGCGCGGTGGCGAAGATCTGGACGACCATGCCATCGTCGAACTCAAGCGCCCGATTCAGGCGGGTGTCGCTGATCCAGTACTCCTCGTCAACGTCGTTCACCTCGAACAGGCCAGAGATGCGAATCGCAATCGGGTGAATCTGGTTATAGGGAATGCGGCGGACAATCGGATCATCGGCGGACGGCCGCAAGAAGCAACCCAGTCGCCAACAGCAACCTGAATCTGGCGCGCCGTCTCAGTCGAGATTGCGACCTCAAAGACTGCGGCTTCCTGCGGCGGATCAGCACCGGCGACCGGGACGGACTCGTCGACGACCTGCGGCATCGCGCCTTCGACAAGGGTCAGGTGCTGTTCGACATCCTGCTGGTAACGCAGGGTGACAAAGCGTGGGAACGGGAATGGGTGATCGGGGTCGTTCTCGACAGTGTAGCGGGTCGTATCAATGATGAACGACGGGTCGCTGGTCACCTCCTGAATCGAGGAGGCCAGGGAAGAGCGGAACTCGCGACCGGCGTCGTCGACCGGGCCGAGGACGTTATCAGGGCTGCCGGCCGGGATGCTGGCGACCTGTCGGGCGATGAGGTTGCGTGAGATGGAAGAGGCGTTGTCGATAGCGTAGCGCATACCGTCGTCGGCCATGCGGTTGAACAGACGCGGGATAGCGGCGAAGACGATCGTCGTGATGATGACGGCGGCGATGATGACGATGACGAGCTCGCGCTCACCACGGAGGCGGCGCAGGAGCGCGGACACGACGCCGATGAATGGCGCTGAGGAAGACGGTCGGGCGGGGGACTTTGCATCAGCCACGCGCTACTCCTCCCCCAGACGCAGCAGGCCACCGAGACCGACGCGCCGCAACAGAATGCCCGAAACCAGCACAACCAGGACGAGCAGGCCGATGATGGCTAGCTCCAGCAACAGGATGGTCGCCCACGGGATCGTCACGATCACCGCAGGGATTACTGCTCCTGCCGATTGGGTCAAGGTGACGAACGGCAGGACGAGCCAGGCGAGACCGAGGCCGAGCAGCGTGCCGCCAACGACGCTCATCGCGACGAGCAGGCCGTTCTCCAGCGAGAGCCAGCCGCTGAGCTGACGCGGGGAGAGGCCGAGCGCGCGGAGCAGGGCGAATTCAGTCAGACGCTCGTGGGCCGAGACGGCGGAGCTGACGATGAAGCCAACGGAGGCAAAGAGAGCGGCGGCAACGAAGCCGACCGAGAGTGCGCCGATGATGCCGAGCGCGACCGGGTCGGTCTGGAGCGCCTGCACGCGAGCGTCGCCGGACTGGAGCTTCCAGGTGGAGAACGGCGCGGCATCGAGGGTTGTTTCGACTCTGTCGGACGAGCCGGGCCGGACCGCGATCCACCACTCCTCGACCGGCTGGAGCAGGCCACTGTTCAGGTAGCTCAACGTTTGCAGGGTCGGCAGGTCAACGACGATCGATGGACGGTTCGATGCGGTCGTTGGAAACGCTTCGATCGCGCCGACGATGTTCACATCACGCCGCGTGCCACCGAGGTCCATCTGGACCGTGTCGCCGACAGCGGACTCGGTGCCTTGCAGGAAGGAGGTGGAGGCGACGATCGGGACTGTCGCGGGGACTTCTATCGTTCCGGGGCGGAGTGAGTAGACCATCGGGAGCAGGATGTCGCGGGTGACTGAGCCGGTCGAAATGTGAGCCGAAGGGACGCCATCGGCGGCAATGAGATCGATGGTGGCAGCGTCGGCAAGGCCACTCACGCTGCTCAACGATGCAACCCATCCTGCACCCAGATCGACAGGCGTCCAGTCATCGCCATCGAGCGTTGGGCTGACGGCGAGTGTTGGGATCGCGAACTGGCCGGTGCGGGCAATGGCACGAGGCACGATCGAGCGGATATCGATACTGACGATCGAGAGCGGGGACGTCGGAGCAGCGACGCTGTCCTGCGACATGGCGGACGCCAGCGGAATCTCCAGCACTGTCTGGCTTGCGAGTCGGGCAGTATCGACGCGATAGAGGACGCCGGTGCCGTCGCGCACGATGAGTGACAGGCTGAATGGCGGCGGTTCAGGCTGCACGTCGACGCCCTCAACTGGATCGAGCGTGATGCTGGCGGTCATGCGCAGACGCTGCACATCGCCGGGGAGCTCGAGGGCCGGGAGGCTGGGTCGACCGTCCAGGAGCGACTGCATCAGATCGGGGAAGGCAGTCTCGGACAGGTCGGATCGGAAGTGCACGACGGACGGCGCAGTTGAAGCTTCGAGCGCGATGATCTGGCCGGTGCCGGCTGACCGCGAGACGCTGGTGACATCGCGAATGGTTGGCATTGAGTTCTGGACACCGTCGATCTGGGCGTAGCCGTTGGCGAGGTTCCACTGCGGGAGGGCGGTGCCAGTGCGCAGATCGGGGGTAACACGGAAGTCGCTGCCGACCTGGAAGGCGGCTTGGTCGATTTGCGAGCGCCGCCAGGTGGCGGTGTAGGAGACGGCGAAGAGGCCGATCGAGAGCGCCAGGATCAGCAGCAGGGCGGCTCGGGCGTAGCGGGCAGGACGACGGGACACTTGCCAGACGCCGAGTGAGGCGATCAGGCCACGCGTCCGGACGACTGCGCGGTCGATGGCGCGCGCGCCGAGCGGGATGATGCGCAGTGCGGCGACAGCGCCGGCGAGCATGCCGATCGCCGGGGCGGCGACGAGGAACGGGTCCAGCCCGAGGCGGCCCTGGACGGTCTCGGTGATCGGCGCGCCGTAGCGACGCAGCTGCCAGTAGCCGAGGACGCCGATGGCGAGCAGGGCGAGGTCGATGCCGCCGCGCTGGGCGAAACCACGAGCGCCTTCGCGGCCAGCGCCGGAGCGGGCTTCGATGAAGGTGCGGGCGGTGAGGCCGGCCGGCAGCACGAGAGCGATGACGCAGGCGACGGCGGCGACCGCCGAGAGCAGGTAAGCGAGCGGCGATATCTGCGGCTGGAGGCGCAGCTCGATCGCTGTCAGCGGTCCGACAACATTCAGCAGACGCAACGTGGCGGCGGCGATGAGCGGCCCGGCGATCGCTGCGGGAATGGCCAGTAGCAGGCCCTCCATCAGGGCCATCGCGGCGATCTGACCGTTGCTTGCGCCACGAGAGCGCAGCAGCGCAGTCTCGACGCGGCGTTGCTCTACCAGCAAACCGGCGGTGAGGACGAGTGCGTAGCCGGCCAGGATGGCGAGCTGCAGGGTCAGGATCATGACACCGGTGCGGGTAACGAGCAGTGAGCGCTCGGCACGGCGCAGGATATTGACCAGGTCGGTATCGACGGCGACGCGGTTGCGTACGCCGAGGTCGGCCTCCAGTCGTGCGCCGAGATTGTTCACGTTCGAGCGGAGCTGGGCGATTTCGTTGACCTGCAGCTGCTCGACAACCGGATAGATACGCCAGAGGACTTGCGAGGACGAGGGCGTTACGGCGGACGAAAAGAAGGTCGCGGGCGTGACGATGAACGGGCCGTAGGTGGTGAAGGACTGACCGTCCTTGACACCGACGAGCACCTGCTCGTCGTCCCACCAGAACGGGTCGGAGGCGTCGTTGATGTGGAAGATGCCGACGAGACGGATGGTGGTGTGGACGTCGACATCGCGGCGATTCGCGAGGGTGAGCTCGTCGCCAATCGAGAGGCCGAGCAGCTCGGCAGAGGCGTCGGAGATGGCAGTTTCGACGATGCCGGAAGCAGTCTCCGGCCAGCGACCGTCAGCGATGGTGGCGTGTTGCTCGATGCCATCGTAGAAGCTGAAGATGGCGAGGTCGCGGACGTTCTCCTGATCGGGCAGAGCGTAGGAATCTGAGACACCGACGCGGACGATTGGGCCGCCGGTTGCGGCGAACGCGTCGCCGGCGATCCTGACGACAGCGTCATCGAAGCGGCGGACGTCGTCGGGGACGATGCGGGCGCTGATCTGGACGTTCGACTCGGCGACGGGCGCGTCATTCAGCGTACGATGCAGGCCGCTGAGGCCGACTGCCGACGCGTAGATCGGGCCGGAGGAAAGCAGGGTCGTCGCGAGGGTCACGATCAACAGCGCAGCGGCGAGGATCAACCAGTCGGCCCGGCCACGTTGGATGATGACTCGCCAGGCGGCGGCGAAGATAGCGACCATGATCCTCCCCGACAGTCGACAGACGTTGTCGACCGGCGCACCACACGCTCGGCTTCAAGGCCGAGCGAGCATCAGACAGCTCGTTTACCGATGCTGGACGATGCTAACAGAAGTTACGGGGAGCGCCAGTGGTTTGGACGCAACAGAGGGGGCTATTTGCCGATGCGCTTCGCCGTCGGACCACCGGCTTCGACAGATTCAGGTGCTTGCCAGGACCACTCATGGTTCAGGCGGAGCAGGCCACGGGATTGGTCGCTGGACGGTGCGACGGTGATCTGCGACTCGCTGCGATCGACGACATCGCGGTCGTCGCCACCGAGGTTGGTGAGCGTCGCGATCAGGCGGACTGTCGTGGCCGCCAGCGGAAAGGCGTTGATGCAGAGGCGGGCGACGCGCGTGTCCGGCTGATCGCCGGCGCGCTGGATCGCCTGCGGGGCCAGCGGTAGCTCGGCCGGCAACTCGCCGCCAGCGCTGAAGAGATGGGTGCCGGATTCGTCAACCATGTCGATTTGCAGGCTGAGACCGGCGGTACCGGAACCATTCGGGGCGCGAAGAAGGATCTCCAGACGGAGGTCGTCGCCGGAGATGACCTCGTCGGTCGGCACGCCGAGCGGATCGACAGGGCGAACGCGGAGCAGGCTGACGCGCGGCTCGGTCTCGTGGAGCAGGCGCTGGTAGTGATCGACGATGTCCTCGGCCAAGCCGACGTCGATGAGCTGACCACCCGAGAGCAGCGCGGCGCGATCGCAGAACGAGCGAACGGCGTTTGCGTCGTGCGAGACAAACAGGATGGTCGTACCGCGGGACTTCAGCTCGTCGAGCGCGCGATAGCACTTCTGTTGGAATGTCTGGTCGCCAACGGCGAGGACCTCGTCGATGACGAGGATTTCGGGATCCATATGGACGGCGATGCCGAAGCCGAGGCGGGCGTACATGCCGGACGAGTAGTGCTTGACTGGTGTGTCGATAAAGCGCTCGAGCTCGGCGAACTGAACGATCTGATCGAAGCGGCGCGCCATCTCCTTGCGGCTGAAGCCGTAGAGACTGCCGTTGAGGAAGACGTTGTCGCGTCCGCTCAGCTCGGGGTGGAAGCCAGCACCGAGCTCCAGCATGGCGTAGGTGCGGCCATTGACCCTGACAGCACCGCTGGACGGCTCAAGGATGCGGGTCACCAGCTTGAGCATGGTGCTCTTGCCGGCACCATTGCGACCGACCAGACCGAACGTCTCGCCGCGCCGGACGGTGAATGAGACATCACGGAGGGCCCAGAATTCCTCGGCTGCGCCGCGCGGACGGATCAGACCGACAAACCAGTCCTGGAACGAGGCGCGGCGCTCGTGGTGCAGCACGAAGCGGCGCGACACATCGCGAAACTCGATGGCGGGTTCGGCGGCGCGGGCAATCAGCGCCATCTAGAGTCGCTCCCCGAGTTGGTGGCTGACGCGATTGAAAAGGAAGTAGCCAACGACGACCATGGCCAAAGATGTGGCGAACGTGCGGGCCATGAAGAACGGGTCGGGCACGCCGCCGTAGTACAGGATCGTGTGCAGCTCGGCAATGATCGAGGCCATCGGGTTGAGCCGGTACATCAGGGAGACATAATCAGGAGCAACGTCCTCGACACGATAGAAGATCGGGGTCATGAAGAACCAGGCAGTCAGGCCGACTTCCACCAACACGGTCGTGTCGCGGAAGTAGATGTGGATGGCGGACAGGATCAGGACTGCGCCGACGAGAAAGGTCATCTGGACGAAGACGATCACCGGCAGGTAGAGCAACCAGGGCGTGAAGTCCATGCGCGCGACCAGCATGGCGGCGAAGATCACCGGCAGGGCGAGGACGTAGTTGGCCATGTTGGAGGCGACGACCGAGATCGGCAGCAGAATGCGGGGGAAGTAGACCTTGTTGATCAGCGAAGCGTTGTCAACGAGGGATGTCGTGCCCATGCCAATACTGGTCGAGGTCCAGTTCCAGGAGAGCAGGCCGATCAGGACGAAGACGGAGAAGTTGGGAATGGTCTCGCCGAGCAGTTGCGTGAAGACGAAGGTGAACACCAGCATCATCAGCAACGGATTGAGCAGCGACCAGAAAAACCCCAGGATCGAAGATTTGTAGCGGACCTTCAGATCCTTGGCTACAAGATTCCCGATCAGGCTACGATAGCGAAAGATCTCGGCAGTCTGCGATACCACGTTCCGACTTCCAATCGGCGGTGGCCCGTGCCGCCGCGACATTGCAGTATGGCCCAGACGAACGGTGCGCGCCAACCTGTCGCGAAACGATGTGTTGGCGTAGGGGCAGTGCGTGATATGCTCCGGCGTCATCCGGCGACGACGCTCGCTACCTCAGCTTGCAGTTAGCCCGCCCGGCCAGATTCGGCACGTACTCCGACGACCCCAACTGGAGTTTTCATGAAGAGCGCTCGCTCGCGTACGCGCACCTTCGCCGGTCTTCTCATTGTCATCCTTATCATCTCGTTGCTCGCGGCGTGCGGCGGATCCGATTCGCAGGATTCGACTGCGCCCGGCAGTGTGACGACGAGTGCACCAACTGCTGTCGCTACACTGCCATTGTCTGTAGCGACCACTGACCCTGAGCCGACGGCTACCGAAGAGACCGCCGATGAGCCAGAAGAATCCGAAGACACCGAGGAGCCAGCCGCGCCGCCGCTCGATCCGTCGGCGTTGCAGGGTGAGATCGATGCGCTGATCGCCGATGTTGATGGTCTGACGGCGATTGAGATCGAAGACCCGGACGGGACAACGCTCGCCACATCGAACGCCTATGAGCAGTTGGAAGCGGCATCGCTCTACAAGCTCGCGATCATGGTCGAGACGTATCGGCAGCGACAGATGGGCATGCTGACGTTCGACGATGCTGTGGTGCTGGAGCCGTATCACTTCTCGCAGGGTGAGGACGTCTACACCGAGGACGAGATTGGCTACACGGTTGATGTCGGATCGCTGCTTGAATCGATGATCACGCTGTCGAGCAATGTCGCTGCAACTGCGCTCCTGGAATACGTCGGGACAGACAATATCAATGAGACGCTGGCGTCGCTCGGGCTGACAAGCACGGAGATTCGCTGGTATCCGGGGCCGGGTGGCTCGATCGAGAATGACTCAGGCCGCGCCTTGCTGGGCGTTTCGGATGGGCGGATGCTCGCCGACTTGCGCGCCGATCAGGCGTTTAACGTCACCTCGGCTGCGGACGTGGCGGCGCTGATGCGGATGCTGCTGGCCGGTGAGGTCGTCGACGCGGAGTCGAGCCAGGAGATGATCGACCTGCTGGCGCGGCAGCAGATCAACGACCGGCTGCCGGCCTACCTGCCGGAGGGCACCGAGGTCGCGCATAAGACGGGCAACCTTGACGGGCTGATGCACGACGCCGGAATCATCTTCGCTCCGGCCGGACCGGTGATCGTCGTTGTCATGACGGAAGACGTCGACGAGTGGGTCTCGACGGACCTGATCGCGCAGATCGGGCTGCTGGCCTACCAGACGCATGAGTAGGTGTCGATAGCCGACCGATCTGTTTGTCGCCGGCCGGTGTGCGCGAGAGGGGCCTCTTCTACGTTAGACCGGTGCGGACGGGTGGGAGATCTCTCACTGCGGTTCGAGATGACAGATTACGGGGATGGCTGTCGGATCGGACTCCTCGTCATTGCTGGCATTGACAACCCGTTGGCTTGGCAACCTGCTTTTTCTCTTGTCATCTCGAACCGCAGTGAGAGATCTCCCACCTGCTCGACGCAGTCCGACTCAGAAGAGGCTTCTCATTGGCGCTCAAAGCGACAGGCGCGGGCGACACATTCACGGGGCACTAGCGCAGGCTGCGCATTTCGGGGCGCAGGAGAATGGTCCAGAGGCCGGCGAGGACGAGCATGATGCCGGCAACGGCGAAAGCGCCGGAGGTGCTGGTGAGCTCGGCGATGGTGCCGAGGATCAGGAAACCGATTGGCATCAGGCCGTTCACCATCGACTGCGCCGCGACCGCGCGGCCACGAAAGCGATCCTCGGCGAACGTCTGAACGAGCGTGTCGCTCTGGATGATGTAGGCCATCTGGAACAGTCCGGTGACGAAGAGTCCGACGGCGATGACCGGGAAGGAGTCGCCGATCGCGACGAGCAGCAAGCCAACTCCAGTACCCAGCATCCCAACATAGATCGTCGCGCCACGCAGGCCGCGTCCGGTCAGGAGGCCGGCTGCAATCGTGCCCAGCATCGCGCCGGCCCCGGTGACGGAGTAGAGCGTGCCGAGCGTCCCAGCGTTGCCGTTTAGCGTATCGCTGGCAACAGCCGGCAGCAGCGCGACGTGGGACATGCCGAAGAGGTAGGGGAAGATGTCGTTCGCCAGTGCGGCGCGAAGCATCCGGTTCGAGCGGATGTAGGCAACGGCGTCGCGCAGATCACCGACAACCGACGGTCGCGCGGCCTCTTCGAGCGGGCCACCCGCGGAGGTGATAGCAGCGGCGGCGAGCAGCGGAACGAGCATGACCAGAAAGGCCGCCGGGACGTACAGTCCCAAACCGAGCAGCAGCACGGCAGCGACGCCGGAGACATCTACCAACAAGCCGGCGATTGGTGGCACGGCCACGCGCGAGACATTGCCGAGCATGGCGTTGATCGCGATGGCGCTTTGTAACTTGCCCATCGGCACGAGGCTCGGCAAGAGCGACGAGCTGGCGGGATAACTGAACGACGCGGCGATGCCCATGACGACGACGGTCGCGGCGATCGCCGGGACGGTGAGCCAGTCGAGCAGGGCTAGTAGACCCAGGAAGCCGAGCCCAAGCCCCTGCACCAGATTCTGCAGCGCCAGGATCCGGCGACGGTCGAAGCGATCGACGAAGACGCCGACGACCGGCGCGAGCAACAGGCCGGGCACCATCTGCATGAACGAGACGAGGCCGAGGAGGAAGTTGCTGCCGGTGAGGTCATAGACGATGTAGCCGATGATCGTCGTCTGCAGCGAGCGACCGGCCATGGCGAGCGACTGCGCCCAGAAGAGGCGGCGAAACGATGGATAGTGCCAGGCGGCCAGGGCACGCGAGCCAACCAGTCGCCCGCGTGGCGGCTGGCTTGAGTGCTCGATATCAGGTTCGGTATCCAGCACCGTGCGCTGCCTCCTCGTGACGACGACCGCTGAACAATAGCATTAGTCGTAGGCTTGGGGCAGGAATGGAGTATTGGACGGGATGAGCGATGCGACTGACTGTCGATCGTGAGGCAAACACACTTGTCGTAACGCCGGACAGCGACCAGCAATCGACGCGGACCGTGATCGCAGACGGGACGCTGGATGTCGGCGAAGGCGGCGTGCTACTGGGCGTTGAGGTGCAGGTGTCGGAGGCTCTGGGAGATCTCGCTGGGCAGTTCGGCGGCTGGGACGACGCGGTGGATACCGACGACACTTCGGCGTATCTGACGTTGATGCCGGGGGATGATAGCCACGCGCGCTCGACGCCAATCGCCGTCAAGATCGGGCTGGCCGCGTCCGGGCAGGTGACGAGTCTTTCAGTGCCTCGTCGTGGTGAGGGGTACGAGATCACCTATCCGAGCGGGAATCGTTGATGGACGGTTGCCCGGCCCGGTGGGTCGGATGGGTGGGTTTGTGAGCTGTAAGGAAGAGCGGTAGTTGGATGGGTGGTGCGTGCTGCTTTGACGGTGGTTGGATGAATGCAATATGCCCAGGCATCACGCTGGACACGTGTTTCTCACCGGCCCGAGGCACAGGATATTTGGGCCCGTGCGTATCGCTCATGCAGGGGCGTATTGCATACGCTCGTGCAAAAGCCAACCCAACTGAACGTCGAGCAGCGGCATCGTAATGGTCCGACTTGGGCGGGTTGCAAACCCGACCGAATTGCACGTGCCGAGATGGTCGTGGGGTTAACCGGGCGTATGCGATACGCCCCTACATTTGGTTAAGTTGCCGCCCAATGGTCGTGGTGGATGAGCAGGTGAATATGGCGGCGACACGTTGCTATTGGCGGCTTTGGCGGACGGCTTCGTAGAGAAGCACCCCAGCGGCGACGGAGACGTTGAGCGATGTAGCGGTGCCGAGCATCGGGATGCGAACGGTGACATCGCAGCGGGAGACGGTTTCCGGGCTGAGGCCGCGGGCTTCGTTGCCGACGATGATTGCGACGGGCGCATGCAGGTTGGTGTCCCAGAGCTCGCCGGGGGCGTGGGCCGAGGTGGCGACGGTGCGGCAGCGTCCTGCCGTCCAGGCGAAGAGCTCGTCGTGGGATGCGGCGGCGTGGATCGGCAGGTGGAACGACGTGCCCAGGCTGGCGCGCATGGCGGATGGATGGGCCGGGTCGGTGCCGCCGAGGACGATCAGCGCCTTGCCGCCGGCTGAATCGGTGGCGCGGACGAGTGTGCCGAGGTTGCCGGGGTCGTGGATGTCGTCGGCGATGAGATAGATACCGTCCGCGTCGATTGCCAGATCACTGAGCGGCGCAGGGGTCCAACGCACGATCGCGACGAGTCCGATCGGGTTGTCGCGCGACGATATGCGCTCCATGTCACGGCTGGTCAGCTCGACGAGCCTTGCGCCGCGCTCGACGGCATCGTTGACGGCGGTCCAGGCAACGTCGCTGTGGAGACGCGCCGGATCGACCAGCAGCGCCTCCACGTCTTGACCCGTCTCGACCGCCGACGCAACCTGGCGAATGCCCTCGACGATGCAGCAGCCATCGGCCTCGCGGGTGCGTCGGTCGCGAAGATCGCGCACTCGCCGAAGCCAGGCTCGCGACGAGCGCGCCGATTCGCTCATTCCGACTTCGCTCCGGTTGCGGCCATGCCGAGGAAGACGCGGGCGGTCTGGCGAATGCCGTTGATGAAGTCGTCGATGCGGACGTTCTCGTTCGGCGCGTGGGCAGCCGAATCGGGGTAGCCGATACCGACGTTGGCAACCGGCACGCCGAGATGGCGGACGAACGAATCCATCGGGCCGGACCCGCCGCTGGTCGGGTGAACAACTGCCGGGCGGTCGTAGACATCCCAGGCGGTCTCGGCGACCAGCTTGACGAACGGATCGTCAGGATCGACACGAGCCGCGTCGTAGCCGCCGTGCTGGATGACCTCGATGTCGTCGAAGCCTTCGGCGATGAGGTGAGCCTTGAGCTTCTCCAGCAGGTCGGCCGCACTCTGGTTCGGCACCAGCCGGAAATCGACCTTGGCCATCGCCTCGGCTGGCAGGACGGTCTTGGAGCCCGGCCCCTGGTAGCCACTGGACAGCCCGGAGATGGTGCAGGTCGGCTCGAACAGCGAGCGGCGCTTCAGCTCCAGTCCTTCGGCATCGAGCAGGAAACCGGAGAGGCCGTAGGTCGACTGCAATCGGTCCGATTCGTCCGGTAGCGCGGCGAGAAGCTCCATGTCGCGAGCGCTGGCATCGCGCACATCGTCGTACCAGCCGGGGATGCGGATGCGCTCGTCCTGGCCCTTCAGCGTGGCAAGTGCCCAGGTCAGCCGCCAGGCGGCGTTCTGGAACATCGAGCCGCCCAGACCGGAGTGGGCGTCGCGGTTGGCTGTCTTCGCGCGCAGCTCGACGTAGAGATCGCCACGCATGCCGGCGAAGATCTGCGCCTGGCCGTCGTAGTCGACGCCGCCGAACTCCCAGAGGCAGCCGTCGGCCTTGAACAGGTCGGCATTGTCCTTGATGAAGGCGTCGAGACTGCCGGAACCGATCTCCTCCTCGCCTTCGATCAGGAACTTGATATTACAAGGCAGGCTGCCGGTGACGGCACGGACAGCGTCGATCGCTGCCAGCCGGCAGATGATATGGCCCTTGTCATCGCCGACGCCGCGACCCCAGACGTGGCCATCGCGCACCTGGGCATCGAACGGCTCGGAGTCCCAGAGCTCGAGCGGCTCGGCCGGCTGGACATCGTAATGGTTGTAGCAGAGGACGGTCTTGTCGACATCGCCGGACGCCTCGCCGTAAACGACTGGGAAGCGGACGGTCGGCATGATGTTGGCGCTAACTCCGTACTTTTCCAGCAGAGTGCGGGTCAGCTCAGCCGTTTCGTCGATGGCGCGGGACTGGGCGGCGACGCTCGGCAGTTGGCACAGTGCTGCGAGATCAGCCAGGTAGACGTCGAGATTTTCTTCAATGTGACGGTCGATTTTTGTCGAGAGGTCGTCGGACACAGTTTCTCCCTTTCGCTTCGGTACACTGGCGCGGATAGTAGCACGGACCTCACCCCCCTTCCCTCTCTCCTGTGAAGAGAGGGGGTGGCATTAGCCGGGTGAGTAGGGGTGCCTTCCCAATGAACCTTCTCTGAGAATGGGGGGTGGTGGCGAATGTATGGGTGGTTGTACCGGAATGCGCTGGCGCGGGGGGATGCGGAGCGGGCGCATCATCTGGCGATCGGGGCGCTGGGGGCGGCTGAGGGCATGCCGGGGGGGATCGCGTCGCTGCGGGCGCTAGCACCGGATCCTGATGAGCGGCTGCGGGTACGACTGTGGGATCTGCCGTTCGCGAATCCGCTGGGGATCGCGGCCGGATTGGATAAGGACGCGCGGGCGGTGCCGGCGCTGCATGCGCTGGGGTTCGGGCACGTCGAGGTGGGTACGGTGACGTTGCGGCCGCAACCGGGCAATCACAAGCCGCGCATCTGGCGCGCGATCGAGCAGAGCGCGCTGGTGAACGCGATGGGGTTTCCGAGCGACGGCGCTGCGGCGGTACGAGCGCGATTGATCGGGCAACGACCGGCGGGGATCGTGGGGGTCAACATCGGGAAGAACCGCGACACGGAGCTGGAGCGCGCGGTCGAGGATTACGCGGCGCTGGTGTCGGCGCTGTTCGATGTTGCCAACTACATCACAGTCAATGTGTCGTCGCCGAACACGCCGGGACTGCGTTCGCTGCAGACGGCAGGCGAGTTGCGAAAAATTCTCGATGCTGTGAATGCGGCCAACGCAGAGGCGGCAAGGCTGGCAGGTCTGCGACCGCGCCCAGTGCTGGTGAAGATTGCGCCGGATCTGGAGGATGACGAGCTCGCGGCGATCGCCGAGGCGGCGCTCGAAGGCGGGGCGAGCGGGATTATCGCGACGAACACGACGACGAGCCGGACGGGGCTGCCGGAGCGATTCGGCGAGATGCCGGGCGGAACGAGCGGCAAGCCGCTGCGGGAGCGCGCGAACGCAGTCTGTCGACTGCTGTATCAGCGGGTTGGCGGACGGCTGCCGATCGTCGGGGTCGGGGGGATCAGCTGCGGTGCAGACGCGGTGGAGCGTGTACGCTCGGGCGCGTCGCTGATTCAGGTGTATACGGGGTTCACGTACGCGGGACCGAGGTTTGCGGAGTCGCTGCTCGGGGCGCTTTCGGCCGATGCGGATGCGCGGGGGTGGCGGAGTGTTGGGGATGTGGTGGGGGCGGATGTGTAGGACCTCACCCTCCCCGGCTCTCCCTCTCCTCTGAGGCGAGGGAGGGTGTCATGAATCCGAAATCATAGCAGCCGTGACATAACGTCCAGCTCGCACACATCGTGGCGCAGGGCACCCCTCCACCCACAGGAGAGGGGAAGGGGGTGAGGTCCTACTCGATCTCGACGCCGAAGGTTTCACCGATCTTGTTGCCGGTGGTAGCGTCGAAGATCCAGTAGGCGACGGTGCCGGGGACGGGGGTGCCTTCCAGCTTGACGCCAGGTGGCAGGCTCGGAATCCATTCGCCGGTTACGGTGACGAGGGCGAGCAGCTCCGTGTCTGGTCGATAGACGGAATGGCCAACTTTGCGGGCCACGTCGCAGGCCGGCATGAATTCCACACTCTTGAGAGCGATAGGTGTCTCACTCTGCATGGCGTCGATGTAGGCCTGCACGTCTGCTTCCGTGAATGCTGGGTTGCCGGGAGAAGGCGTCAGTGACGGCTGGATCCCCGGCGAGCCTTGCATTTGGCTACTGCCGTGTTCGACGTAGCCGCAGTATTCGTCGCTTGAGACGGGCGAACCTGACGCGGGCGTAGACACCGGAATGGTCGCAGTCGGCAGTTCCGGGGCGTTAGCGACAGAGTCGGCATCTGCGGTGCCGCAGGCCGCAGTGAGTGCGCCGAGCGCGATGACGACCAGGGCGATGGCGAATGTGCGCATGGAGCGATCCTGTCCGGGAGCGGAGGCGAGCGGCACGGCAGCGGATGCAGCAATTGTCTCACAAGGGGGAGTGGCTCATGATGCGAGCCACGACACCTTGCCAACGTTGGTCGGGAGCCATCGCCCAAGGGGCACCCGGGCAGCGGCCGGGGGTGAGGGCCGCGCCAACTTGTCTCGACAGGCGATTTAGCGCAGGATATCCGGGCGTGCGGTGATAGGGCCGGGCGCGGGGATCAGAGGTTGAGAGAGGCGGAGTCGATGGAGAAGATCGCTCCACATCTGCCCGGGCCGGAGGAGCTGCCAGGGCGGACGCCGCTGCTGGGGCAGCCGGCGCCGGAGTTTCAGATGAAGGACGAGGAGGGGAACTTCGTCACCCTCCGCAGGCTGGTGAGACAGCGGCCGATTCTGCTGCACCTCTACC
This sequence comes from Thermomicrobiales bacterium, assembly GCA_023954495.1. Classification (NCBI taxonomy): domain Bacteria; kingdom Pseudomonadati; phylum Thermomicrobiota; class Thermomicrobia; order Thermomicrobiales; species Thermomicrobiales bacterium. Next base: position 38,891 of record JAMLIA010000028.1, read on the forward strand.
GGGGTGCCTGGTGACCCACTTGACGACTGTACCTGTCGCAGTTGCGACAGCACTACTGGGAACTGCGCGGCCTGGGCATCGACCTGATCGCGGCCGCAAACGATACTCCTGAGACAAATCGCGACCTGCGCGAGCGCTATGATCTGCCGTTCACCGTCCTGAGCGACGAGAACGGAGACGTGGCTGAGACGTATGGCGTGCTACACGAGAACGAGCCGCGCGATCGACGGATCGCCCGTGTCTCGATGTTCCTGATTGAACCTGCTTCTGAGGGAGCGAAGATCGCCTGGGAGTACGCCGGGCCGACCTCGCGACATCGCGTTGCGCCGTCGCGGTTGAGCCAGGAGGTGCAGACCTACCTGGGCTTCGCGCACCAGACGGTCAGCCTGATCGTACCGTCGGCGTGGCGGGTCGAGCAGGTGATTGCCGGATTCCAGGACCCACCACTTGGGCTCTATCGCACGCCGGAGGAGATCAACGAGCCGGGCGTGATGGTGTATCGCGACTACATGCGTGAGCTGGCGATGCAGGCGCACGGCGAGGTGTTCCGGCTGCAGAGCTCGGGCTGGACGCTGGCGGCGGTCTCGCCTGAGATGGAGGGCGAGATCAATGTTGGGCAGCGCTATGTGTTCACACGAGATGTGGATGCGGGGTAGCTGTCCGCTTTACGAGAACGATGAACGTCCCTCCCGTGCTTGATGGGGTCGAGTCGGGGGAGATCGTTCATCGCTTCTGGGCTGA
>JAMLIA010000029.1 GCA_023954495.1 Thermomicrobiales bacterium
ACATGTCGAGGACGTGCGCGACGAGCCAGAGCAACCCGATGACGGCGGCGACGCTGAGCGCGCCAACCGCGAGTGGCACCGCCGCGCCAACGATCGAGCCAAAGACGATGACGAGTGCGATCAACGCGAACGGGATGGCGATCATCTCGGCGCGCCGCAGATCCTGCTCCGAGATGCGCTCGACGTCCTCATAGAACGCCGGCGCGCCGGCCAGCGTCACGTTGACATCCGGCACGTCAACGATGGCACCGCGAATCTCCGGCATCAGGCGCTGGGATTGCTCGGGCGACAGCGAGAGCTGCACAAGCGAGTAGGCAGTGTGACCGTCGCGCGATATCTGGGCCGGGTTCGCCTGGAACGGCGTGACGCCAGTGACCTCCGGCAGCTCGATGATCCCCGCCAGCGCCTGCTCAGCAGCCGAGACGAATGCAGGATCAGTCGCGATGTACTGATCGGATTGGTAGATCACAACAAGCGTCGACGGCGCGAAGCTGGGGATCTCCGACTCCAGCAGGGCCCGCGCCCGGGCAGCCTCGATTGTCGGATTGGTGAATCCGCCAACCTTCAGCTCGTCCGTGAGACGGGGAAGAATCGGGATCGCGGCCAGGAATGCGAGGACCCAGAGCAGAATGACCAGCCGACGATGGTAGTACGCCCAGCGACCCGTTCGGTAGAACATCACCTCAACCTGTTGAGCCAGCGACAGCGCCATTGCTGCCACTGAGCATTGTGGCTGTTCGTGGCGCATCTGGCCACTCAGGTAAACAGATCTACGGTACGTCGACGCACGCACAACCGGCCAGATTCGGTTATTCTGCGCAGCGCACCAGAGGAATTCATCGCAGAAAGAGGCACCCATGAGCGAGTCAGCCCCAGCCCAGGACCACAAGGACCGCGTGCGCGCCCAGTTTGGCCGCACGGCGCAGGACTACGTCACGTCCGTTCGTCACCGCACCGGGCGCGACCTTGAGCGGCTGGTTGAGCTTGCCGAACCCAAAGCGACTGACGACGCGCTGGACGTCGCCACCGGCGGCGGCCACACGGCGCTGGCGATCGCCCCACACGTCCGCAGCATGGTCTCCAGTGATCTGACGCCGGAGATGCTGGCGGCAGCCGAGGCGTTCATCACCGGCGAGAACGGCCTTACCAACGTAACGTTCAAGATCGCCGAGGCCGAGCACCTGCCGTTTGACGATGCCAGCTTCGACATCGTGAGCTGCCGGATCGCACCGCACCACTTCGACGACGTACAGGCGTTCTGCAACGAGGTCGCGCGAGTCCTGCGCCCGGGTGGACGTTTCGTGCTGATGGACTCGACGGTGCCGGACGACGAAGAACTGGCTGCCTTCATCAACGAGGTCGAGTGGCGACGCGACACGACGCACGTCCGCGCCTACAGCGTGAGCGAGTGGACGAGCTTCGTCGAATCAACGGGCCTCGTCGTCGATGCGGTTGAGCCGGTCCACCGGCGCTATGAGTACGACTCCTGGACAGCGCGCTCGCGGATGACCGACGAGGACAAGCAGGCGCTCGACAATCTCATCCTGACCGCACCAGACAGGGTTCACGAAGCGTTTGCCTTCACAATCGAAGACGGGGCCATCGACTCGTTCGATGACAACAAGATCCTGTTGCGCGCCCGCAAGCCGTCTACCTGACCGACGATCAGCGCAATCCGAGCCCCTCGACGAGGTTGAACTCGGCAGCCTCCGCCGCCGCGATCCGTTCGGCTAGCGGTGGGTGGGAGTGCAGCAGGAACGTGATCGCAGGTGAGGGGCTCGGGTCGGCGAGGTTCTGCTCGCTGAGCTTGCGCATCGCCCCGGCGTAGGCACGTGGGTTGCCGGTCAGGCGAATCGCGAAGCGATCTGCGCGGCGCTCCATCCGGCGACTCTGCGCCAACTGCCACGGCGACAGCAGCACGCCGACGACCGAGGCGACAACGCCGATCACCGGAAGCGAGCGCGGATTGGCCAGATCCGACGTGCCGGTCAGGCTCGGTATCGCCCGCACCAGCCGACCGGCGACCAGGTGCACCGATGCTGCCGTCGCGAGTGTCGTCATTGCAGCCATCCCGATCAGACGCCAGATATCGCGATGGATCTGATGGGCGGCCTCGTGTGCGACAACGCCTTCAATCTCCTCGGGAGTGAATGTTTCGAGCATCGTGTCGGCCAGCACGATGCGTCGCGTCGGACCGAGTCCGGCGAAGAACGCGTTGGCCTTCGAGGTCCGGCGGCTCATGTCCATCTGCGTGACATCGGCGACCGGCACACCGGCTCGATCGGTCAGGTCACGCAGGCGCTCAGCCAGCTCCGCGTCGGCCAGTGGCTCGTAGCGATTGAACCGCGGCGCGATCAGCACCGGGAAGAGTTGCGACAGGCCGGCAGTCAATGGAATCGTCGCACCCGACACGACCAGCCACCAGGATTGCGGCCAACGCCGCATCGCTGCGTACAGTCCTTCGAGCAGACCGACCTCCAGCGGCATCGAGAGTGCCGTCATTTTGGCCTGATCGGAAAGCCAGCTGGCCGCTGACTGGTTGCTCAGCTCGTAGCGCTTCTCAACAACATAGCTGCTGTAATAGCGCAGCGGCAGCGAGATGAGCGTCGAGAGTCCGCCAATGACGGCGATGTATCGACCGCGTTGCACAAGCGACGCGCCGGATGTCGGCAGGAGGCGATCGTTCAGCCGCCGCGCCACGCCGCTGAACACAAGCGCCGATCCGCCGAGCAGCGAAATGGCCGTGCTGAGCAGGCTCAGGCGATCCTTCGTCCGGCTGTACTTGCGTGCCCGATCCGCGTTGCTCATATCAGTTCGCTCTCACTCACCCGACCGTTGCCATCAGTCGACCACGATCGTAGCATCCACACGAAGGCGAAGGAGAGGATGAGGCATGCAGCACCAGAACACGAGACCGCGTGCGCGGGAAGTCGGCCTGCGCATCGGGCACCTGCCAACCGGCCCGCACAACGCAATTACCGATGTCAGCGGAGTGCTTGTCGGTCATACGACGCTGATCGAAGGCGACGGCCCGCTCCGGCCCGGCCACGGACCCATCCGTACTGGCGTGACCGCCATCCTCCCGCACGGCGGCAACCTGTATCGCGATAAGGTCCCTGCCGCAATCCACATCATCAACGGCTTCGGCAAATGCATGGGGCAGGAGCAGGTCGATGAGCTGGGCACGATCGAGAGCCCTATCGCCCTGACCGGCACGATGAACGTCGGTCTCGTCACCGACGCGATTTGCGCCTGGAGCATCGGGCAGAATCCGGATGTCGGTATCGACGCAGCGACCGTCAATCCTGTCGTCGGCGAGTGCTCCGATGCCTGGTTGAACGACATGCAGGGCCGGCACGTGCGCGAGGAACACGTCTTTGCGGCGATCGAATCGGCCTCCTCCGGCCCGGTGGATGAGGGCGCGGTCGGTGCTGGTGTGGGCATGACGGCATTCGGCTACAAGGGCGGCATCGGCACTTCGTCGCGCGTACTACCCGCCGATCTGGGCGGCTGGACCGTCGGCGTGCTTGTGCTGGCGAATTACGGGCGGCGCGATCAGTTGCGCATCGATGGCGTGCCGATCGGCCAGCAGCTGACCGCAACCGAGGAGCCACCGGAGCGCGGCTCGATCATGATGATCGTTGCCACCGATGCGCCGCTCCTGGATCGCGGACTGCGCCGCCTGGCCCGCCGCGCCGGTATCGGCCTGGCACGAACCGGCTCGATTGCCGGCAACGGCAGCGGCGACTACGTCATCGCCTTCTCGGCATCGCCGTCGGTCCGCATCCCTTATGAACCCGAGAGCCCAACGCGAGCGATGGAGATCATGATCGACACTGGCGAACCAATCGACACGCTCTTTCAGGCGACGGTCGAAGCGACCGAAGAGGCGATCGTCAATGCGCTGTTCCGCGCCGAGACGGTCGTTGGACGCGACGGCAACACGCGCCACGCCCTACCGCTTGACCGCGTCGTGCCGCTGCTGCGTGCAGCAGGGCGGTTGGCGGACGGCGAGTAGGACGTGCCTCAACGAAGCGAGACGGCATGCGCAAAGGCACCGCAAATCGTTGTGTGCGTTGCTCATCGTGGGTCGTCTGGTCGGCAGCCGACTCTGTCCTCTGTCATTTCGAGGCCGCAGCCGAGAAATCTCCCACCCGTTCGACGCAGTCCAACACAGGGGAGATCTCTCGCTACGGCTCGGGATGACAGTACAAGAGCGTGGCTGCTATGCCGAGACACGTGGCACTATGCCTCTATGCCCGCAAGGGAAAAGCCGTCCCGCAGAGGGACGGCTGTTTGCATGTTGTTGTCTTTGGAGCAATCGGCCGGAACGCTACTCGCCCTCGACCTCAACATCGCTGATCTCATCGCCCGCCTGGAAGGGCAGCGACGGGACGGTCGTCAGGTCGCGCACCATCGACGAGGTGTTGACGACGTTCAGGCTGTTGAAAATGAGCTCGAAGCGCTCCTGCAGCTCATCGCAGATAGCACCCTTGGCGTCGGCACTCAGGTTCCAGAGGTCCTTCTTGAACGGGCCGAGAGCGCGCTTGCGGGCCGTGTAATAGAACTGCGCATCGGTCATGTCCGGCTTGCGATCGCCAGGATGGTTCGCCTCCAGGTAGGAGTACATTTCCTTGAGCAGATCGGCTGGGAACGCCGGGCTGTCGTACATGATGTTCTGGAAGCCGGTCGCCAGATGCACCTCGCAAGCGTTCGAGCGTGAGAAGTGGCCAAAGGCCGCCTCAGGCAACGTCGACGCGCCGTGCTGCACCGCACCGGCCAGCCCGTACTTCTCGCGCGAGAGCTCCGACAGCTCGCCAAGCGTGTCGAAATCAACCTTGACGGTTGCAATCGAGCCGTCCGGCAAAACGACGCCACCGTGGCTGGTGCCGGTCTGAACACTGATCTTCGAGATGCCCGTCAGGCTGCCGCCATTGTGGGCGGCAAGTGCCTGCTCGTACTGGCGCATGAACGCAATCAGCTCGGCCGGCGTCGAATTCTCGGTCCCAACCTCGCCGATCTCGCCACCGACGGAGACGGTGACTCCCTCCGCCTCACGCTCGCGGATGTAGGCAGTCAGCTCGGCCGTCCGACGCGCGTTCTCAGCCTGCTGCTCATCCTCGTTCGCCAGCGAGAGATCGACGATCGTCGAGGTATCGACGTCAATGTTGAGGAATCCAGCCACCAACGCTTCGTCAATCAGGTCACGAACGCCCTGCACCTCCGCCTCCGGGTCCGCCTTGTAGCCCTTGGCGTTGATCTGGAAGTGATCGCCCTGAATGAAGACCGGCCCCTGAAAGCCCTCGCGGATTGCAGCAGCGAGGATCGAGGCGGTGTACTCGGCGGGGCGCTGCTCCGTGTAACCCATCTCTGAGCGGGCGATCTCGAAGATTACCTGTCCGACGTCCAGCTTGTTCGCCGCTCGCACAATCGCGCGGGCCGTGTCGTAGGCCATCGCGCGGACGTTGATTGCCGGTGTCGTCTGGTTGTGCCAGACGTTGCGGCCGCCGGCCATGTAGTAGTCGTGGATCGAGGCCGGCGCGCAGCCGAGTGTCTGCGCCAGATTCCAGATCAGGTGCCGCGCCACCGGCTTCATCGCCTCGCTACCGAGCGCCGACGTGTAGGCCAGATTGTCGACAAAATCTCCTCGCAGGCCGTTGGCATCGGAGACCTGGACACCGTCCTGGTTCACCGCACCATACGGACGAAAGGCCTCCAGCAACTCATCCCTGGATTCGTAAGCGCGCATCGTCGTCCCTCCCTGACCGTTCTTCAGTTGTCCCTGCCAGACCGGCTGGATCACCGATTATCGCGCATCAATCATACCGCCGACCGGGGATACGGACGCGTAATCCAGGCAGCCCGGTGCGTCCAGCCACTAAAAACCTGCGATTTCCAGTTCAGGAAATCCCTGCGATCTGATCGACGGGCATACAAAAGGGCAGATGGAGACCATCTGCCCTTGATGATGTTGTCTGAGTTAGCGCTCGACGACGAGCGTCCCAACCATTCCGGCGTTCTCGTGCCCGGGCTCGTGGCAGACGATCTTGTATTCGCCCGGGTCGCTCGGCGCGGTGAACTCGACGGTCTGGCTCTTCTTGGCATCCAGCGTGACGTTTACATCGGCCGCTTCAATCGTGAGGTTATGGGGGATTGCGCCGCCATTCTTCACGACCAGCACGACATCCTCACCGGCCTTCACGGTCACGGTATCCGGATCGAATTTCATCGTGTCCTTCATGTCCACCTCGATCGCGCCGTCCGCGATCGGTGACGCCGCAGAATCAGCATCGTTAGCTTCCGAACCACCACAGGCGACCAGACCGAGCACGAGCAGCAGGGTCATCAACAAGGCAGCAGGCAGACGAAACCGGGACACAAAGACCTCCAGGGACTAACGACCTTTGACACGCCGTACCGAGCGACAGGCCGATACGGGCAACGCGACAGCATGCTCGCGTCGCACAATCGTCCCCAGCAGTTGGGTAGGGACGGCCTGAGTATACGACCGCCCCCTCGTCGTTTCTGCCGCTACAGGTAGCGGTCGAACCAGCCGCAGATTCGCTCCAGGCGCTCGACGCGATGATCGGGCTTGCCCATGCGCGAAAGCCCGTGGCTCTCATTCGGGAAGCGCACGAACTCGGCCACTTTGTCCAGCTTGCGCAACGCCGTGAAGAACTCCTCAGACTGCCCGATCGGGCAGCGCAGGTCATTCTCCGAGTGGATCAGGAGCAACGGCGTCGTGATGTTCTTGACGTAGGTCAACGGTGAGCGCTCCAGATAATGCTCGGGGTTGTCGTACGGCGTCCCCGCGAACTCCCAGTCGTTGTAGGTCGCGTTCATGTCGCTCGTGCCGTAGGTCGAAATGCGATTGGCGGTCGAGCGCTGGGTCACCGCCGCCTTGAAGCGATCGGTCTGCCCGACGACCCAGTTGGTCATGTAGCCGCCGTACGAGCCGCCAGTGATACCCAGCCGGTTTGGATCGATGAAGTCGAGTGTCTCCAGGTAGTCCGCACCGGCCATGACGTCACGGTAGTCAGCACCACCCCAGTCACCGAGCGAGCCGGCCACGAAGTCCTGGCCGTAGCCGGTCGAGCCACGCGGATTCGTGTAGAGCACGACATAACCCCGAGCAGCGAGCACGTGCATCTCGTGGAAGAAGCCGACGCCGTACATCCCGTGCGGCCCACCGTGCACCTCCACGATGGCCGGATAGCGCACTGCCGGATTGAACCCCGGCGGCGTCAACAACCAGCCATGCACCTCAACTCCATCGTCACTCGGGAAGCGCACCTCGCGGACCTCGCCAAGCTCGCGCTCGTTCAGCAAGTCTCGGTTGGTGTCGGTCAGCTGCTGCACAGTGCCATCTGTTCGTCGGATGAACACCTCGGTCGGCAACGACATCGTGCTCGATGCGAACGCGACCGTTCCGTCGTTGGCGATGCTGAACGATTGGATGTCCTGCGTCTCGTCGATCAGTGGCGCTGCCGGGCCATCAACCTCGCAGCGGTAGAGGTGGACGCTACCGGCCTCGCTCAGCATCGTGTAGACAGCCTTGCCATCAGCAGACCAGACGGGAAGCTGCGTCGGCAGGCCGTAGCGCGCGTCAGCGATGGCAGAGTTACCCGGCTCACGATCGAGCGCTGAGAGCAGACCGCGTGGCTCGTCGGCCCGCATGTCGTGGACGAACAAGTCGGAGAGCGTCACTGGCCCGTACTTCTCGGTGATCGGGTTGCCGACATAAGCCAGGTGATCACCCTGAGGCGACCACGACGGCGTGCCGTATGCGCCATCTTCGGGTGTGACGCGCTCGGCCTGGCCTGTCGCAAGCTCAATGACCCAGACGTCCGTCAGCCGATTCTCAGCGCGCTCCGCGCTCCGGTTCGAGACAACCGCCAGCTTGCGACCGTCGCTGGAGAAGGCCGGCTGTGCCGAGTGCCAATCTCCTTCGGTCACCATCCGGGACTTGCCACCGTGCGCCGGCACAATGTGGACCTGCCGACGCTTATCCGTGAAGAACCCTTCGCCATCCATCCGATAGAGCAGGTCGGTGATGACCTTGACATCGCTCTTTGCGGGGCTGTCGTCCGGAGCGACGGCGCTGACGTAAGCCAGCGACGTCGAGTCTGGCGACCAGGCGATCTCGGACGCGCCGTTCGGTGCATCGGTCGCCTGCCACGACTCGCCGCCGTCGGCGTACATCACGTGGATCTGGTTGCGTCCACTGCGGTCCGACAGAAAGGCCAGCATCGTGCCGTCCGGCGACCAGCGCGGGCTGGTGTCCTTGCCCTTGCCGGTCGTCAGCCGGTAGGGCGTGCTGTCTCCAGCCAGGTCGGCGCACCAGATGTTCGACTTGTAGCCGTTGGATTCTTTGTCGACGGTTGTCACCAGCCAGACAACCTTCTGGCCATCCGGTGAGATGTTCGGGTCTGCAATGAGGCGGATGCGAAACAGGTCGTCAATCTGGATTGGGCGTCGGGTCATCAGTAGCTCCTCCGGTCATGTCGTCCATCGTTTGGCACGCACGGCGCATGATAGCCGCATTTCCCGGATGGATCGACGGAGCGCCCTCGATTGTTCGGAACAGCGCGTGTGCGAGCCAGAGAAGCGGGATCGCAGAGGGGATGGGTGCGAGGGATTCTTCGATTGTCGGGAGCGGCGTGTGCCAGCGGGCATCATCGGGTTGGCCGCCGATGCGCCAGCGGTCGATCCCGGCAACCTGGCAGACACGGCTGAGATCGGCGTGGCGACCGTCGGCCGGGCCGGATGGTGCGATCTGAACCACCAGATCGCCGCGTCGCAGTGCACGCAGGCCACCGAGCAGGGCGTCCTCAACCGATATCGCCGTTGCGAGGCGACCGCCGGTCTCAGCAAGCGCCAGACCGGCTGACTGCGCCAGCGCGGTCAGCGGGCCAGCCGCGACGATGAGCACCCGGGCATCCACAGTGGCGATGGCCGCGGCGACTTCAGCGGCTGCTGCGCGACTCGGCAGGGTTGAGTTGACGATCTCGCGCAGCTTCGGGAGCGAATCGCCGCTCGCCGAGCTGGGCTCGAACCGTGCTGCGATGCCGCCGATGGCTGCGACTGCGGCCGGCAGATTCGCCAGATGCGTCGGCACGTTCGATGGGCCGACTTTCACGGTCGTCGTTGCGTTCGAGATGATGCCATCCGGGCCGACAACGGCGATGGATGGCAAGCCGGCGTGCCCGGAGCGCTGGACGACGCGCGAGGCGTAGGCACGATCCTCGCCTGTGGCGATAGCGATCAGCAGGTCACGGCCATCGAAGCCGGGCGCATAGGTGGCCATATCAAACGCATGCCCGGCGCGCGCATCGACGCCAATAGCACGCAGCAATCCGGCCCCGATGTCCGCAATCGCAGCACTGTGACCTGCGCCGGAGAACCGCACGCGGCGAGCCTCGAAGATGTGCGCGGCAGCCTCGCGAATAGACGCGAAGTTCTCGGTAATTGCCGTCGAAACCAACTCCGGCTGGGCGAGGATGCAGGCTTCAAGCTGTTCAGCAAGCGACAGGGTAGCGTCGGGCGTCGGGTCAGCGACGGTCTGGTTGCGGTCGGTCAAGTCATTCGACATTGGGTTGGTGTCCTCCATCTGCCACCAAGGATACGACCCGGCAAAAGCCGGGCCGTCGATGTTCCTTGACTGTGGTTATGGCTGCTTACCAGATGCCCAGCTCGTCGCGAGCATCCTCGGTCATCATGGCTGGTGACCAGGGCGGGGACCAGACGATGCGGACGAAGGTGCTGCCGCCGCCGTCCAGCTTCGCGACTGTCTGCTGGATATCCTGGATGATGACCGGCCCGAGCGGGCAGCCCATCGAGGTCAGCGTCATCGTCACTTCGACGTCGTTATCGTCTTTGACGTCGATCCCGTAGACCAGGCCAAGGTCAACGATGTTGACTCCGATCTCCGGGTCGTAGACCTCTTTGAGCGCTTCAAAGACCACGTCATCGGTTAGTTGCGCCATCTGCCCTCCTCACTGCTGGTTCAACCCCGCGGTTCCGTCGCAACCTGGATTTCGCTGTCAACGATACGAATATCAAAGACCGGTAGCGGCACTGTTGCGGGAAACGACTCGACCGCCCCAGTGCGGATATCGAACATCGCGCCGTGGAGCGGACACTCGACGGTATAGTCGTACAGTTCACCCTCCGTCAAGGACGCTTCCTCATGCGTGCAAGTGTCATCAAACGCGAACCACTCGCCATTAACGTTGGCGATACCAACAATTCGGCGGCCAGCCTTGACCGCCTTCATCTCGCCCGGCGCAAGGTCTCCGACCCGCCCGACGCAGACGAACTCGCCCACTCATCCCCCAAATCCGTACCAACCAGCGACGAATTCCGCCGACCCGATTACTCCTCGGGCCAGCCGTGGAATCCGTAGGCGCTGGCCTTCAATACTTTCAACCCCAGGAGGGCGCATTTAATTCGCGCCGGGCTGATCGGAATACCAATCTCGTCGAGGAGATCGTCCTTCGACAGCTCTTTGACATCCTCAATCGTCTTCCCGGCGACCATCTCAGTCAGCATCGAGGTCGCGGCCTGGCTGATTGCACAGCCACGCCCGCTGAATTTGATGTGTCAGCGATGCGATCGCCATCAGTTACAAGTCGATGCGGATACGATCGCCGCAGAGCGGATTCGTATCCTCATAGGTTCCGTCGTTCGGGTCAAGCGTGCCGTGGTTGCGCGGATTGCGATAGTGATCGAGGATGTGCTCGCGATAGAGATCCGACATGGCTACTTCCTCAGTGCTGCGTCACGCGGCTGGATAGCTCGAATAATACCGCGCCTGCCGCAGGCCGTCGATCAGGCGGTCCACGTCGTCGTGGGTGTTATACACGGAGAAGCTGGCACGCGCCGTTGCGTCCAGGCCGAATCGGGCGTGGAGCGGCTGCGTGCAGTGATGGCCCGCGCGGATACAGACGCCGTCCTCATCGAGAATCGACGCAACGTCGTGCGGGTGAATGCCGGTCATGCTGAAGCTCAACGCGCCGCTACGCTGCTCGGGCGGCGGGCCCCAGATGGTGAGGTCCGGAAGCTCAAGCAGCTGTCCAGGCGTAGGCGATCAGCTCGTGCTCGTGCGCCTCCACCGCGCCATGCCGGATGTCGACGATGTAGTTGCAGGCGGCGCCGAAGCCGAACGCGTCGGCGACGCTGGGCGTGCCGGCCTCGAACTTCGACGGCAGATCAGCCCAGGTCGACTCGCGCAGACCGACGACGCGGATCATGTCGCCACCACCCAGGAATGGCGGCATCGCCTCCAGCAGCTCGCGCCGACCGTAGAGCAGGCCGGACCCCATCGGACCGAACATCTTGTGGCCCGAGGCGGCGTAGAAATCTACACCCAGCTCAGCGAGGTTCACACCGACGTGCGGCGCTGCCTGCGCGCCATCGAGGAGCACGAGTGCGCCGTAGTCGTGCGCCCGCGCGATGATCTGCTCGATCGTGGATTGATCGTGCCCAGTATGCTCGACACGTGGCAGACCACGAGGCGGTTCCGCCGCTGGCCAGGGTGTCGGTCCAGATCTTCCAGTCGCAGCAGACCGTTGTCGTCTACGTGGATGAACTCCAGCGTCGCGCCGGTGCGCGCGGCGACAAGCTGCCAGGGCACGAGGTTGGAGTGATGCTCCATCTCGCTCAGGACGACAACGTCACCGGAGCGCAGGTTGGCGTCACCCCAGGTGCGCGCAACGAGGTTGATCGCCTCGGTGGTGTTGCGAACGAAGATGATCTCGTCGGTCGAACCAACGCCGAACAGGCGCGCCACCTGGTGGCGTGCCTCGTCATACGCCTCGGGTCGAGCGTTCGGCCAGCGCGTAGACGCCGCGGCTTTGGACGTTGGCGTTGTCGTGGCGGTAGTAGCTGTCCATCGCCTGCAGCACAGCCTCGGGCTTTTGCGACGATGCGGCACTGTCGAGATAGACGAGATGGGGATCGTTCAGGATCGGAAACTGTCGGCGGAGCGCGACGGCGTCGAGCGCCGACTCAGGGGTGGTTGCGCTCACTGCGACCTCCTGTCACCAGCGCCCGCGGGGAGGCACGGGCGGAGTTCATAGGGTGCGCGTGTCGCGATCGCGCCTCCTCAATGAGGCGCGATCACAACAGAAGATGCTAGACCATGTAGCCGATCTTACGGTCGATCGTTCCCGCACAGTCTTCTGTACGGATTCGACCGGCACACGCTCGATCACCTCGTCAAAGAAGCCATCAACGATCAGCTTCCGCCTCGGTGCGAGAGATACCGCGGCTCATCAGATAGAAGACGTACTCTTCCTCGATCTGAGCGATCGTCGCGCCGTGCGTACAACGCACATCGTTCGCGCCAATCTCCAGGTTCGGGATCGAGTCGGCCCGCGCCGTCGGGGACAGGATCAGGTTGCGGTTTGCCTGATAGGCGTCGGTGCCATGCGCTTACAGACTCGATGACGCCGGAATAGACCGACCGCGAGCGATCTCTGATCGCGCCTTGAACAGCAGGTCGCTCGATGCGTACGGCGACTCGTGATTCTGGCGGGTCTGGTTGTCGAAGTGGTTGGTGTCGGCGAAGTAAAGACCAAGCATCTCAGCCGACGAGCCGGCCTCGACCAGGTTAGATGCAATCAGCGTCTTCGACATCCGCGCGCCGAGCGAAACGTTCAGCGAGCGAACGGCGGCGTCCTGATGGATGACACCCTTCTGCGTCGAGAAGTTCCAGGTGTGGCGACCCCAGTCCTGCACCTGAATGTAGCGCACCTGCGCGCCCTCAGCAGCGTGGACCTCAACGACACTGTCGGCGATTGATTCTTCGTCCTGCGTCTCCGAGTCGAAGTCAACGAGCGTCACGTCGGCGTTTTCTTCAGCCACGATCAGGATGTGGTTGAACGTCGCGATGCCGGCAGCTTCCTGAACCGAGAAAACCCGGAATGGCAGATCGACCTCGACGTCCTGCGGGACGAAGCAGGACAAACGCCGTTGAAGTCCAGAATGCACCGTGCAGCGCAGCGAACTTGTTGTCCGTCACCGGCACGGTCGCGTCGCTCATGAAGTACTTCTGCAGCAGCTCGGGGTGTTCGCGGACAGCCGTCTCCAGATCAGAGAAGACGACGCCCTGCTCGGCCAGCGCCGAATCGACCTCGAAGTAGATGATCGACGAATCGCGCTGGACGACGACGCCCGAAACCTCGCCGGCCGCCTCCACCTCAGCCGCGACGGCAGCTGGCAGATCGGCACGACTCGTCAGCCGGTCCGCCTGATCGGCGAACGGCAGAACCTCATCGATCGGCAGCAGGCGCAAGTCGGTACGCCGCCACTCCTCGTCGGTCCGCTTCGGCATCGGGATCTGCTCGAACGCTTCCCACGCCTCAATGCGCTTCTGGCGCAGCCAGTCCGGTTCCTGTCGGCGGTGCGACAGCTCGTCCACCGCCTCGCGCGAGAACCCCTTCGTCGCGCCCTGAATAGTCGTTGACATATATCTCCCTCACGTCGATGGGACGTGGTTCTCGCGACGCGGGCCGGTGTTGGCAGATATGTCTGCCGACTCGTGCCCGCGCCGCGTTTCCCGAACTATCCGACGGACCCTTCCATCTCAAGCTGGATGAGGCGGTTCAGCTCGACGGCATATTCGAGCGGCAGCTCTCAAGGATTGGTCACCGAAGCTGCTGACGATCATGCTCATCGCGTCGGACTCAGAGATACCGCGCGACCGCAGATAGAACAGCTGCTCTTCGCCGATTTTAGAGACGGAAGCCTCATGGCCGACGCTGACGTCATCTTCCTCAATTTCAATATACGGATAGGTGTCCGAGCGGCTGGCTTCATCCAGCAGCAGCGCGTCGCAAACCACGTTGCTTTTGCTGTGGTGCGCACCCTTGCCTACCTTGAGCAGACCGCGGTAGCTGGCGCGGCCGCCGTCCTTGGAAATGGACTTGGAGACGATTTTGGAGCGGGTATAAGGCGCCCCGTGGACAACCTTGCCGCCCGCGTCCTGGTGCTGGCCGTCGGTCGACATCGCCACCGAGAGAATCTCGCCGCGAGCGCCCTCTTCCATCAGCCAGACAGCCGGGTACTTCATCGTGATCTTGGAGCCGAGGTTGCCATCAACCCACTCCATCGTCGCGTTCTTGTAGGCGGCGGCACGCTTCGTCACGAGGTTGTAGACGTTCTTCGACCAGTTCTGAATGGTCGTGTAGCGGCAGCGCGCGCCTTCCTTGATGACGATTTCGACGACTGCCGAGTGCAGCGAGTTCGACGAATAGGTCGGTGCGGTGCAACCCTCGACGTAGTGGACGTAGGAGTCCTTCTCGCAGATGATCAGCGTCCGCTCGAACTGCCCCATGTTCTCGGCGTTGATGCGGAAGTACGCCTGCAGCGGCACCTCAACGCGAACGCCCTCGGGGATGTAAACGAACGATCCACCCGACCAGACCGCCGAGTTCAGCGCGGCGAACTTGTTGTCGTTGGGCGGAATGATCGTGCCGAAGTACTGCTTGACCAGTTCCGGGTACTCGCGCACGCCGGCGTCCATGTCGAGGAAGATGACACCCATCTTCTGGAGGTCCTCACGCAGCGAGTGGTAGACGACCTCGGACTCGTACTGCGCGCCGACACCGGCGAGGAACTTCCGTTCGGCTTCTGGGATACCGAGCTTCTCGAACGTGTCCTTGATGTACTCCGGAACCTCGTCCCAGGACTTGCTGGCCTTCTCGGTCGGCCGGATGTAGTAGTAGATGTCCTCGAAGTCCATGTCGGAGAGATCGGCTCCCCAGGTCGGAACCGGTCGCTTCTTGAAGTAGTCGTATGCCTTCAGCCGGAACTCGCGCATCCACTCAGGCTCGCCCTTCATCTCGGAGATGGCGGCGACCTTTTCGGGATCGATTCCCTTCTCGGCCTTAAAAACGTAGTCTTCTTCGTCGCGGAATCCGTACTTGTACTGTCCGAATTCCAGCTCGGATACTGACATCAGCGCCTCCTTGCGCAGTGCTGGACGGCAAGTAGAGCGGCCGTTAAGCCGTCGCAAGCTCCGGCACGTACTTGGCCATGAACTTGTCGTAGCCGAGATCCTCAAGCTCCGACGCCAGCTCGGGGCCGCCTGACTTGACGATGCGTCCCTCAGCCATGATGTGGACGAAATTCGGCTTGATGTAGTTGAGCAATCGCTGGTAGTGCGTGATCACCAGCATCGCCATGTTGTCGGTGAACAGCGCGTTCACGCCGTCCGACACGGTGCGAAGCGCATCAATGTCGAGGCCCGAGTCGGTCTCGTCCATGATGCAGAACTCCGGCTCAAGCATCGCCATCTGCAAAATCTCGGCGCGCTTCTTCTCACCACCGGAGAAGCCTTCGTTCAAGTAGCGGTTCGCGAAGGACTCATCGACCTTCAGCAGCGCCATCTTCTCGCGGAGCGTGCGGCGGAATTCGCGCGGGGTGAACGGAGCGACATCCTCGCCCTCGTCGGCGCGGCGCTGGCGACGCGAGTTCGCGGCCATACGCAGGAAGTTCGCCATCGAGACGCCCGGGATCGAGGTCGGGTACTGGAAGGCGAGGAACAAGCCGAGCTGTGCGCGCTCGTCCGGCCCCATCTCCAGGATGTTCTCACCCTTGTAGAGAACCGCGCCCTCGGTAACCTCGTAGTTCGGGTGGCCGGCGACGGCATACGCCAACGTGCTCTTGCCGGAACCGTTCTTGCCCATCAGCGCATGAATCTCGCCGCGCTGGATGGTCAGATCAACGCCACGCAGAATCTCCTGGCCCTCAATGCCGGCGTGGAGATTCTGAATCTGAAACAGTGGGGTATCGCTCATAATCTGGCTTGCGCCCTCCACAAGGTATCGACTTTCCGACGCCCGTCCTTCGCGCGCCGTCGCGACGACATGCTCGTCGCACTTAGTATACCGCTAGGTTGATTAACTCTGGGACTCAACCGTCGACTGACACACCGGACAGACACCGGAGAAAACGGTCTGGTGCCCAGAGATGTCGTAACCGGTCTGCTCGGCAGCCACCTGCTGGGCGAGCAGCGCAGTCGGAACGTCGACATCAACCAGCGTGCCGCAGACGAGGCAGTGCACGTGATCATGCCGGTCGACGCGCTTATCGAAGCGGCTGGCCTGATCGCCAAAGGGGAACTCAAGGATGAGCCCGCGCTCGGCGAAGAGATGCAACGTGCGATACACCGTGCCGTATGCGATCGTCGGATACTTCCGGTGCACGCGCTCGAAGATCTCGCCGGCAGTCAGGTGCCCCGTCGCCGAACGGACCTCCTCCAGAATCGCCGCGCGCTGCGGCGTCATCCGAAAATCTACCTGCTCACAAAAGAGCTCAGCCCGCTCCGCCATAGTTGCGAATCACTCCCAGTTGAGAATCACTCCTAGATGTCCACCGAAACCATAGCAATTTCATCGGCATTGGTCAAGATTTGGAGCCGCGGGCCGTCCAGGCTTATGCCCCAGCCGTCGCGCGGGGCCGACGACCTCCGATTCCAGGCTGATCATGCAGTACTGCACCAAGCGCTTGGTCATGCCCCTGCGCGACAGCGCGATGACCGCTGATCCAGCAGCAAGCCGTCGGCCCGGCATTGGCGCTGCAACTCCTGTCACGCCGCGAGGGTCGCTTCGCTTTCGAGACCGATTTCGCCATGACCGCCCACTCGTCGCTATAATCGCGCCAGTATCACCCCAATCTCGCATCCGATCCGTACCCGTGCAGAGGCGTGGGAGCATGGCACGCACGAGCCGTCCCCAATCGGTGTCCATCGTCGGTCGCGACCGCGAACAGGCGCTCCTCGCCGCGCACCTCGCCGACGCGCGAGTCGGCGGGGGGTCGCTGGTCCTCATCGGCGGCGAGGCGGGAATTGGCAAGACGGCACTTGTGCGCGCCCTCGGAGCCGCGGCTGCCGCCGAGGGCTGGCTCGTGCTGACCGGCACCTGCTACGACTCCGGCACGAGACCTCCCTATGGCCCCTGGTCCGAAGTGGCCGGTGGAGCGCAGCGACGCGGCGATTTGCCCGACGTCCCACCGCTGTTGCGCGATCGCGAACTCCTGGCGCGGGCACCCAGTCCCGACATCGTCATTTCCGAGCTGGATGCCTGGCTGGCGGAGCTCGTCGAGCGTGGTCCACTGCTGCTGATTGTTGAGGATCTCCATTGGGCCGATCCGGAGTCGCTAGCCTTCCTGCGTTCCATCGCGCGCCGGGTCGGCGAGTGGCCGCTCATGCTGATCGCAACCTACCGGGCTGACGAGCTCGTGCTCAACCCGGCGCTCGACCAACTCCTGCCGCACCTCGTGCGTGAGTCGAACGCCCACCGCATTCGCCTGCTCCCGCTTGACGTACCGGGCATCCAGGAGCTTGTTGCGGTTCGCTATGCCTTGCCGGACGACGACATTGCCCGATTGGCCAAGCACCTCGGCAACCGAAGCCAGGGCATCCCCCTGTACCTGCTGGAACTCCTGCGGTCTCTGGAGGAGGAGGGGCGCCTGCGTCGCACGCAGAACGGCTGGACGCTCGGCGAGATCGAGATGAGCCGCGTTCCGGCGCTGGTTCGGCAAGTGATCAATGGGCGCATCGCGCGTCTCGGCCCCGATACCAGGCGACTCCTGGAGCTCGGCGCGGTGATCGGACAGGATATCCCCTTGCTGTTGTGGCGGCGGGTCAGCAGCACGAGCGGGGAGCAGTTTGATGAGGCAATCGAGCGCGCCCTGGAAACGCAGCTGCTTGAAGAAGCACCGTCAGGGTTATCCCTGCGCTTCACCCACGCACTGGTTCGTGAAACGCTGTATGAGGGACTCTCGTTGCCGCGCCGCCAGTCCTGTCACCGGCAGGTGGCTGAAGCCCTCGTTACGGAGGCGGGAGCGGAGCCGGAAACGATCGCGCATCACTTCCGCCAGGCGCTCGATTCGCGTGCCGTCGACTGGTTTATCCAGGCCGGCAGGCGGGCCGAACGGGTTGCCTGGCTGACGGCCGCCAGTCACTTTGAAGCGGCACTCGCGATGATGACTGCTGATTCAGATCCCGGCGACCGCGGGTGGCTCCTCTTCCGCCGCGCGAAGTTGCTGCGGAGCGCCCAGCCGCGCACATCGCTTGCCATTCTGGATGCGGTTTAAGTACTCGCTGTCGAAGCCCAGGATGCGCTGCTCCAGGCATACGTGACGGTCTACCGGGGGGAGATCCGCTGTACAGTCGGCGAGGTACGGATGGGATTAGGCGACCTTGATACGAGCGTCGCTCAACTCGCCCACCTGAACCCCGCTGATCTGCAGCGTCTGGGCGAACTTGAGCGTCAGCGGATCGTTTTGAGTCGCTCCGACGTCGCCGGACTGCTGTCATCAACGCTGGCATTTGTCGGCCGCATCGACGAGGCACTCGAGCAGGCCGACGCCATCATCGAACGCGCGGACGACGTTCCGATGCTCGCCTGGTGGGCACGCGCCATCGCGCTCGCGCTCGCGGGCAAGGACGACGAGGCACGCGAGGCATTCGCAGTCTGCTGTGATGAGATGCGTCGTGTGTCGGCTGACGCAGCCGTTGCTATCCTGCTGTTGCAACAACTCTCTTTTATCCAGATTCCATACGGTGCGGACAACCTGGCCGAACGGCGGCGGATTGCTGCTGCGGGAGAAGCCGCTTGGCGCGTGTCCAGTGGTGCGCACGACAACGTCCCCCCGCACATCGCCTGGTTACCGCTCCTGCAGATCGAGGGAGACTGGTCGACGGCGCGCGAGTTGGCCCTGAGTGGTGTCCAGCTGGCGGATCAGACCTCAGAGAAGCATCTCGCCTCCACCGTCGTCCTTGCCCAGGTAGCTCAGGCACAAGGTGATGTGCCGTCAGCCTGGGAGTATGTGAATGCGCTGCTGCGGGGCGGTCCACAGACGCTTCCAGGGTATGTCGACCTCGCGCCGAGTCTCGCTCTGCTTCGAGTTGCCGTGGCGCTGTGTCTCGATCGCGACGACCTGACCGCCGCCCGTGCCTGGCTCGACGCGCACGACCGGTGGCTGCACTGGAGCGGAGCGATACTTGGCCGCGCCGATGGAGAGTGCGCCTGGACGCGATATTGTCTTGCAACTGGGGACATCGGGCGGGCACGTCAACACGCGGAACAGGCGCTGGCGTTGGCGAGCGAGCCGCGTCAACCGCTCGCATTGCTGGCCGCGCATCGCCTTCTCGGCGCGATCGAGGCTCACGCAGGCCGACTCGTCGACGCCCGCCAGCATCTTGACACAGCGCTGGCGCTGGCGGATGCCTGCGCGGCACCGTACGAGCGGGCCCTCACGCTCCTTGCCTGTGCGGACCTCTTCCTCCGCGCCGGAGACATCGACGAGGCTGCTGCGGCGCTGGATGAGGCGCGGGCAATCTGCTCTGCGCTGGCCGCTGCGCCCGCTCTGGCCCAGATCGAAGCGCTTGCGGCGCGACTCGCAGACCAGTCGCGTGCCATGCAGCGGACCGCGCGGGTCGGGTTGAGCCCGCGCGAGATCGAAGTGCTGAGACTGCTCGCCAGCGGTCGAACCAATCGCGAGATCGCCGAAACAATGTTCCTCAGCGCGCGCACAGTCGAGCGCCACATCACGAACCTCTACGCCAAGATCGGTGCGCAGAACCGCGCTGAGGCGATCGCCTTCGCCCACGAGCACGCCCTCAACTAGGCCCCGGCTCCGACACGCACTACGTGGTTCACGCCACACTCCCGCCACCAATCGCGGAGATTCACGGATGCCGCACGGCGATCCGCCGCCTACTGTGGGAGACGTTCGAGGGATTCGGCGGCGGGTGACGTCCGTGGGCGCTGCCCGCCGGCGGACCCTCGGATCTTCCAGCCTTCGCTCGGCAGGTGTACCAATCATGGGAGCCAGGCGCGCTATAGCGCAGCCAACTCCAGGAAGAGAAGCAGACAATGCAACGATGCTGGCGTCTACTGCTGATTTGTGTGCTCGTCGCTACCGGACTGGCCACGCTACCTGCCGCCCCAGCTGCCGCCGAGACCGGCGACGCCGTCGCCGGCGGCATCGTTAACGCCTGGGGCTACGACGTCTATGGCCAGACAACTCCGCCAGCAGGACTGGGCGATATCGTCGCGGTCGCGGCTGGCGGCTATCACTCTCTGGCACTCACGACGGACGGCACCGTCACCGCCTGGGGGCGGAACAGCGAGGGCCAAACGGATGTGCCAGCGGACTTGCACAACGTCATCGCCATCGCCGCGGGTAGCTTCCACAGCGTGGCGCTCACGGCGGACGGTACTGTTGTCGCCTGGGGATTCGACGATCAGGGCCAAGCCATGGTGCCGGCAGGATTGACCAATGTCATCGCGATCGCTGCGGGCAACAGCTTCACCGTCGCAGTCACCGCGGATGGCAACGTCACTGCCTGGGGTCGGAACATTGAGGGCCAGACCACGGTGCCAGCCGGGTTGAGCAACGTCATCGCCATTGCTGCGGGCTCTTCGCACACCGTGGCGCTCAAGACGGATGGCACCGTTGTCGCCTGGGGAGAGAACGACTTTGGCCAGACGGATGTGCCAGCGGGATTGAGCAACGTCGTGGCGATTGCTGCAGGCTTCTCGCACACCGTGGCGCTCAAGGGGGATGGCACGATCACCGCCTGGGGAGATGACGCTCAAGGCCAGACGACGGTGCCGACGGGGCTGAACGATGTCGTGGCGATTGCTGCGGGCTTTTCACACACCGTGGCGCTCACGGCGGATGGCACCGTCTTCGCCTGGGGAAATGATAATGGCGGCCAGGCATCGGTCCCGTTCGGGTTAAGCAACGTCATTGCTATCGCCGCAGGCGCCTACCACACGGTGGTGGTCAGAAAAGCGGGCCTCGTCACCACCTGGGGATCGAACGATGAAGGCCAGGGATCGGTTCCGGCGGGCCTGGACGACATCGTCGCAGTATCCGCAGGTGCCTACCACACCGTGGCACTGCACGGAGACGGCACAGTCACTGCCTGGGGATCCAACGCGCAAGGCCAGACCGATGTGCCACCAGGATTGAGCAACGTCAGGGCTATCGCCGCAGGTGGCTTCCATACGCTCGCGCTGCACGGGGACGGCACCGTCAGCGCCTGGGGCTGGAACCATTTCGGCCAGACGGATGTGCCGGCGGGATTGAGCAACGTCATCGCCATCGCCGCCGGTGCCAACCACAGCGTCGTCCTTACGGCGGACGGCATCGTCACCGATTGGGGAGCGAACTTCTCCCATCAGACGGATGGGAACGACTCGCTGAGGAACATCGTGGCCATCGCCGCTGGCACCAACCACACGCTGGTGCTCAGGTCAGACGGCGAGGTCGCTGCCTGGGGGAACAACAGCTCCGGCCAGACGGATGTGCCGGCGGACTTGCACAACGTCGTCGCCATCGCCGCGGGGCTCAACCACAGCGTGGCGATCACGGCGGACGGTACTGTTGTCGCCTGGGGCGATAACGCTCAAGGCCAGACGGCGGTGCCGGCGAGCTTGCGCGATGTCGTGGCCATCGCAGCGGGCGACAACCATACGTTGGCGCTCAGGATGGACGGCACCGTCATCGGCTGGGGGCGGAGCAACGAGGGCCAGACGGCTGTTCCGGTCGGGCTGAGCGACGTGGTGAGCATCGCCGCTGGTGCCAACCACAGCGTGGCGCTGCATCTCTTCACCACACCGCCGAATCGTGCTCCGACAGCGCTAACCCTGAGCCTGAGCAGTGCGGCCGAGAACAGCGCGATCGGAACCAGTGTCGGCACGTTTACAACGACCGATCCTGATACGGGCGACAAGCACGGCTACAGCTTGGTGGCCGGCGAGGGCGATACCGACAACGCCGCTTTCACCATCAGCGGAGACACGCTGCAAACGGCGACGGTCTTCGACTTCGAGAGCCAGAGTAGCTATAGCATCCGCGTGCGAACGACTGACATCGGAGAGCTCATCTTCGAGGCGATGCTCACCATCACCGTCACCGATGTCAACGACGCGCCGATCGCGGCCGATGACAGGTACACGACTGCCGTGGACACGGCGCTGACGGTACCCGCACCCGGCATGCTCGGCAACGACACCGATCCTGACGGCGACTCCCTGTCCATCATCCCTGGCGGTGGACCGTTCAATGGCAACATCGTGTCGAATCCGAACGGCTCGTTCACCTATACGCCCAATCCGGGGTTCAGAGGTACTGACACATTTCACCTATCAGGCTAACGACGGCAACGCGACCCCGAATGTTGCCACCGGTCACAATCACGGTGTCGTCCGCCAGCGACATCCTGGTCGCCACGGACGACACCTACAGCACGGACGAGGAGCGCCGTCGATCGCCACACCCGGCGTGCTGGATAACGACAGCATTGGCGACGGCCTGACAGTCACCGCAATCGTCGTTGACTCGCCGCAACACGGCACGCTGTCGTTGAATCCGGACGGCTCCTTCACCTACACGCCGAACGCCGATGCCAACGGCAGCGACAGCTTCACCTACCAGGCGACCGACGGCACGGCGACATCGAACGTCGCGACCGTTGCGCTCACGGTCAACCCGATCAACGACGCGCCGGCAGCGGTCGGCGATGCGTACGTCACCGACGAGAACACGGCGCTGACCGTGGCCGCCCCCGGTCTGCTTATCAACGACACCGACATCGACGGCGATACGCTCAGCACCGCGCTGGTACTCGATCCGTCCAGCGGCTCACTGACACTCAACGCCGATGGCTCGTTCAGCTATACGCCCAACCCGGGTTTCAGCGGTTCTGACAGCTTCACCTACCGCGCTGAAGACGGCATCGTGGGATCAAACGTCGCTACCGTCACTATCACGGTGCTGTCCGTCAACAAGACTCCGACCGCTGATGCTGGGGGGCCCTACAGCGTGGACGAGGGTGGCACGGTCGCCGTCAACGCGACCGGATCGGACGCCGAAGACGCCTCGCTCAGCTTCATCTGGGATCTCGATGGCGACGGCATCTTCGAGACGCCTGGACAGACCACGACCTTCCCGGCCACCGATCTCGACGGTCCGGCGACGCGCACGATCGCTGTCCAGGTTAGCGACGATGACGGGGGCGTGGCGACCGACGTCGCGGACGTGACGATCCGCAACGTCGCACCGACGGCCGCCTTCAACGCTCCGTCCACTGTGGACGAGGGTAGCGCCATCACCCTCGCACTGACCGACCCATCCGACCCCTCGACCGACGATGCGCTGGCCGGCTTCAGCTACGCCTTCGATTGCGACGACGGCACCGGCTATGGTGCCTTCAGCACCTCCCCCAGCGAGATCTGCCCGACGAGCGATGACGGCGCGCGCACGGTCAAGGGCAAGGTTCGTGACAAGGACGGCGGCGAGACCGAATACAGCGCCGCGGTCATGATCGCCAATGTCGCGCCGCGCATCACGCTGGACGGCGCAGCCACCGTCGACGAAGGCGGAGTCTACACCGTCACCTTGCGGGCAGTGGCCGATCCCGGCAACGACAATGTGAGCGCCTACATCATCGACTGGGGCGACGGCAGCACCGAGACCGTTGGCGAAATCGGGGATCTGAGCCACGTCTATGCCGATGGCCCGTCCAACCCCACGATCGCGGTGGACCTGACTGATGAGGACGGCACGCACTCCGACGCCGGGACGCTGGCGATCACGGTCAACAACGTCGCGCCGGTCATCGATCCGCTAACGCTCACCAACGCGGCGGGCCAGGTGCTTGGGACTGACACCGATATCGTCGTGGTCGGGATGGAGGTCGATCTCACCTCCCTCTTCACTGATGTCGGCGGACAGGACACCCACACCGCGACGATCGACTGGGGAGATCAATCGTCCAGCGTCGACATCAACCCCGCCGCTAGCCCGATCATTGCCAGCCACACCTTCGATAGCGTGGGCACCTTCACGATTGCGTTGACCGTCGTTGACGACGATGGTGCCAGCGCGACGCAAAGTGCCGTGGTCAACGTGGTCGATCCCGTGACCGCGACTGCCGCCGTCGTCGATGACCTGACGGCCCTGGCGCGCGA
This sequence comes from Thermomicrobiales bacterium, assembly GCA_023954495.1. Taxonomy (NCBI): domain Bacteria; kingdom Pseudomonadati; phylum Thermomicrobiota; class Thermomicrobia; order Thermomicrobiales; species Thermomicrobiales bacterium. The sequence goes on from JAMLIA010000029.1 coordinate 23,994, forward strand.
GAAACCCAACCTGGCGCTTTTCGCGACGCTCAGCCTGTTGCGCGGCAATAACGGTCGCGCAGCTAACAATGGAGCGCTCGCTCTCCTGGAGGGCGACCCCGGTGCCGCGCTGGTTAAGCTGGGCATGGCGCTCACGGTGCTCGCATTCGCACCGGATTCCGATACCGTGGCCAACGCTGAGTACGTGCTGACCTCGGTCGCGAGGGCGGTGGCGCTGCAGCATCAGGCCGAAGCGATCGTCGCGCTTGGCAGCAACCCGTCGAAGGGTGAGCAGAAGCAGCTCGATCGAATCGCCGACGACATCGCCACGGGGGACCGCTTCCTGGCGAACGGTGCCTATCCCAAAGCGGTCAGCATCTACACCGGCGCACTCTGGAGAGCACTCGATCTGCTCGTGACACGGGAATCTCAAGGGTGGCGTTGGCCGCCACGATCCACGCCTCGATGATGGACAAGCCCTGCGGATGAATCCGCACGACCCCGGCGGAACGGGGTCGTGCGGACGGAAGCGTTGCTAGCCGCTAATCCATCGATCCGGTCAGATAATCGAAGGCGGAGAGGACGTGAACGCGGACGGTGCCGTAGAGGTCGTCGAGGGTGACGTACTCATCGGCGGTGCCCATGTTGTAGGGAACCGGGCCGTAGACGTAGGCCGGGATGCCCTGCCAGCGCCAGAAACGGCAATCGGTGCCGCCGATGCTGATGGCCGGCTTCGGGCGGATGCCGCGCACGGCCTCGCCGTTGCGTTGCAGGATGCGCACCATCTCATGGTCTGGTGTGCAAACTGATGGCTCGCTCATCTTGAACAGTTCGTAGGAGGCACCCGGGTAATCAGCCAGGATCGCCTCAAACTGCTCCAGCAGCGACTGGGCTGACAGCCCGGCCGGCGCGCGCAAATCGACGCCGGTGTAGCAGTCCGCCGCGATGACGTTCGTCTTGACGCCGCCGCGAATGGTGCCGATGTTGACCGTCACCTGCTTGACGACGTCGGTCGCGCCAGCGCCGAGGGCGGCGTCCAGCTCCGGGCGGGCCGCCTCGACCGCCGCCAGGATGTCGTCCGGCAGGGTGACCTCCTGGTCGGCCAGCTTCTCGATGCGGCTGATGATCTCAGCCGTGACCTGAATCGCGCTCTGGCTCAGGTGTGTGTAGGCACCGTGGCCGCCGGGCGTGCGCACCAGCATGTCGAGCCAGACCGGCCCCTTCTCGCCGAAGCGGATCGTGTACGGGGTGCTCGGCTCGCCGTTCAGGACGCAGTCGCCGATCACATCCGGGTGGTTGTCCATCAGGTAGCCGGTGCCCCAGGTGCCGCCGGTCTCCTCGTCGGAGACAGCGGTGAGGGTCAGGCGGCCACTGAGCTGCTGCCGCATCTCATGCAGATACATGTATGTAAGGAAGGACGCGGCAGTGCCGGTCTTCATATCAATGACGCCGCGACCGAACAGCTTGCCATCGCGGACTGCGCCGGAGAACGGATCGTCCGACCACTGGGTGGGATCACCGGCCGGGAAGATGTCGATGTGGCCGTTGAGGATCAGGTGCTTGCCCGGCTCACCACCGTCGAAACCGGCGACGACATTCGGCATCGTCGGCTGCGGCGCGACAACCTCGTGGTCAAGTCCACGCTCGGACATCCAGTCGGTCAGATACGCCGTCGCAGCTGTCGTATCGCCGTCTGGGTTTTCGCTCGGGATCTGGACGAACTTCTGGACAAACTGAAGGATCGAGTCAGCGTCGCGCTCCAGACGCTGCTCCAGCGCGGCCCGCGCTTGCTGATGGTCCATGCCCACTCCTCCTGTAGTAGCGCGGCGCACGTCGGGCCATCGTGCCCATCGTGCGCCGCTGCGGTCTGCTGATTAGTCCTCAAAGTACCAATCGGCGATATCGTACGTCTCTTCGGTCCACGGGCCAGGGTTGTTGCCCTTAAGCCGCGAGCTCTTGCCGTCCACCCGCTTACGGGCGATGAACGGCACGGTCACGACCTCGTTGACGATCATGTCGTTCATGGCGATGAAGAGCTCGGACTGCTTGGCCGGATCCAGCTCGGTCAGAGCCTTGTCATAGAGATCGTTGTACTCATCGTTCGACCAGCGGCTCAGATTGCGACCGGCCCAGCCGTTCGACTTCTGGGCGATGTCGACGTCCGGATCAGTCGACTTCCAGTACGACATCAGGTCGATCGGGAACGGGCGACCGTTAAGCGCGAGCATCTGCAAGTCGGCGTAGAAGTGCTTCCAGGTGTCCGGATTGCCAGAATCAGAAGAGAAGAAGACGCTGGAATCGATAGACTTCAGCTCAACCTCCATGCCCAGCTGATCCCATGCCTGCTTCATGATCTCCTGCGCCTTCAGCCGCAGGGGACTGATTGTCGTCTGGAACAGCACCTTCATCTGCGTGCCGTCCTTCGAGCGCGGGCTGCCCGACCAGCCGGCCTCATCCAGCTTGGCACCAGCGTCATCCAGGTTATAGGAGTAGCTCGTGTTCGGTGAGACGAACATATCGGGAGCGACGATCGCGTTGCTGGTCGCATCGGCAGTCTGGCCGTACAGCTGCTCAACGATCGTGTCACGGTCGATGCTCAGCGGCAACGACTCGCGAACGGACTTGTCGCTAAAGAACGGATGCTCTGTCGATGGCTCAGAGCGCGCACCATCGACTTCCGTATTCGGGTCGGCGAAGTTGATGAAGAGGTGCTCGACGCTGCCGTCCGGCAGCACGATCAGCTCGCCGACGCCGCCGGAGAGCAGGCTATCCAGGACAGTCTTCTCAACCTGCAGGTTAATCGCGTAATCGACCTCGCCGGACTGCAGGACTGCGCGGGCCGCCGCCGGTGCATCGCCGCCGCCCTTGTATTCGACCTTCTTGAAAAACGGCTTGTCCGGGAAGCGGAAGTTCTCGTTGATCTCGAAATTGACCACGTCGCCCGGCACGAAATTGGCCACCCTGTACGGACCAGTCCCGACCGGATTGAGGTTGTACGGTGCGCTCTGCGCTCGCTCGCCCATCTGGTCTTCGAGCAGGTGCTTCGGCAGAATCGGCGCGCCGTTGCTGGTGCCACGCCCGAAGATGTTGTACCAGGCCGGATCAGGTCCGTTCAGATGAATCTTGAATGTCCGATCATCGACGATTTCGATGTCGTCGATGTTTGCAAACGCCGGGCTGGATGTCGTTCCGGCGGCCGGGTCCACAACCCACTCCCAGGTGAACTTGGCGTCGTCGCTGGTGACCGGCGTGCCGTCCGACCAGAGCAGCCCCTCCAACAGCGTGTAAGTAATCGTCTTGCCGTCCTCGGAGATGCCGCCGTTCTCCAGCGATGGTGCCTCAACGCACTGCACCGGCACGATCTCACCGGCCGGTGTCACCCGCACGATCGGCTCAAGCACGATTGCAGCGGGTGCAGAGATGAGGTTGCCGTTGGCGAAGTGCGGATTCAGCATCGGCGGGGCCTGCCAGTACAGGATCCTGAGCAGGTCGCCATCGCCGCGACCCCGGCCGCCGGTTGACTCTTCGGTGCTGTCGCCTGATGGCTCGGTCGCGGTCTCGCCGCCCTCGGGCGTGCTGTCGCTGGTTGATTCTGTGGCCTCGCCGCCGTCGCTCACGTCAGTGGCTGCAGCGGTTGCGGCCGGAGTCTCGTCGTCGCCGCCGCAGGCCGCCAGCAGCCCGGCGATGACCGGCGCGCTCAGGCCGAGGGCCGCTCCACGCTTCAGGACAGCGCGACGGGGCAGGCGGCCAGCCAGTACCGCTTCGAGCGCTTCCACGCTCGCTGATCGCGAAATTTCTCGTTCACTCACTCAACTCACTCCGTTACTTATTCTCGGAACATCCCAATGCAGCAAATTCGATGCAAGTTGAATGCCCCAAACCACGCACGCTCCTCCAACTGGCGTGCAATTGCGTCAAAGCATACCCACAAGAGCGTGTAATCAGTCGCCAACGTTGCTCTATCTGAGCAGTGCAGCGGAATAACCGCGCGGGGCGGCGTGTATATTCAGAGTGTGGATTGCTGCACAATGACGGCCAGAGAGGCCGTGCGCAACCGACGATTCAACGAGGAGGCGCCAATGGCAACTGGCGAAGGTTATGCGAACCCACATGTGCTCGTGAGCACGGCGTGGGTCGATGAACATAAGTCCGATCCCGGGCTGCGGATTGTTGAAGCCGATGAGGACGTACTGCTCTACGAGCTCGGCCACGTTCCCGGCGCGGTGAAGATCGACTGGCACGAGCACCTGCAACGGCAGGACACGCGCGACTTCATCGACGCTGACGGATTCAACGCGTTGATGAGCAAGCTCGGCATCAGCCGCGACACAACCGTGATCTTCTACGGTGACAAGACCAACTGGTGGGCCGCCTATGCGTACTGGTTCTTCCGTTATATGGGTCACGACAACGTCAAGATCATGGACGGCGGTCGCAAGAAGTGGGAAGCCGAAGGGCGCGAGACGACGCGCGAGGTTCCCCAGATCACCCCAACCGACTACACCGGCGCCGAGGAGCAAGAGAAGCTGCGCGCATTCCGCGACGATGTCCTCAAGCACATCGGCTACGAGCGTCTGCGCAAGGTCGGCGAGGGCGGCCCACTCGTCGATGTGCGCTCACCCGGTGAGTTCAGTGGCGAGCTGCTGCACATGCCGGATTACCCGCAGGAGGGCGCGCTGCGCGGCGGGCACATCCCCGGCGCGAGCAACATCCCCTGGGGCAAGGCAGTTGCCGAGGACGGTACATTTAAGAGCGCCGAGGAGCTGCGCGCGATCTACGAGGCCGAAGGCGTCACACCGGATCAGCCGGTTGTCGTCTACTGCCGGATCGGTGAACGCTCATCGCACTCGTGGTTCGTTCTGCACGAGCTGCTCGGCTATCCCGATGTTCGGAACTACGATGGCTCGTGGACTGAATGGGGCAATGTGATCGGCGTGCCGATCGAGCTCTAGTCTCCCAAAGCCGCTAAGGCCAGGGCGTTCAGCGATTGAACGCCTTGGCAGGATAGAGAACAAGCAAGGCATGGATCGCCAGGAACAGATCGAAATCCTCGTCGACCACTACCAGAACCCACGTCACCGTCACGCTATGGACGACCCGGATGTCACAATGCCGGGCGGTAATCCAGGCTGCGGCGATGTCATCACCGTTTATCTCAAGCCCGGCGAGGACGGCAAATCCATTGCCGAACTCTCCTGGGAAGGGGACGGCTGCACGATCAGTCAGGCTGCCGCATCAATCCTGATGGAGATGGTTCACGATGAACAGTGGTCGCTGGACGACGTGCTGGAGCACGACTACACGACGATGATCGAGGTCCTCGGCAAGGAAGCCGTACAGATGCGGCCCAAGTGCGCAACGCTGGCGCTGGGCACGCTGAAGGCGGCTGTGCGCAAGCTCCAGCGCGACGAGCTTCGCCGTCAGCACGGAATGAATCCGGACGGCACGCCGATCGACGCCGACCCGGAGCACGACAGCGAGTTCGGCATCGTCGTTGGCGAAAAGGCCTACGACGAGCAACTGCCGGAGGGCGTGTCGCGCGAGCACTAGCGCACCGTTCCCAACGATGCACAGCAACGACCTCTTTCGCGAACTGCGGCGGGGTCGTTTGGCTATCGACGGCGCACGGCAGCACGCATCCGTTCCCACAGCAAGTCGAGCGGCGTGTCCAGCGATGTCACCGAAGAAAACCCGCCGGAAGCGCTGAAATCCGCACAGTCACTGCTATACTGTCTCCTAGCGGATCAGGCCGCCATCGCGTTCGCGTGCCATCGTGCAGCAGGCGACGAGCCGAGGGCGAGAAGGATGTCTGTCGGGCGATCCCTCGCAGACCGGTCCGGCGGGCCTGATCGATGTTGGGAGGACTTGCCAATGTTCCGTTGCAGGATCTGCGGATATATAGAGACCGGTGAGGCGCAGCCCGCGGAGTGCGTATCGTGCGGTGCGTCGAGCGACCGGTTCGTCCCGCTGACTTCCGACGAAGTCAGCCAGATCATCGGCGGGCGCACCTCGTACGGGGTTGTCAGCCAGGATCAGTCAGAGACTCCGGTGGATGACACACGCCGCATTCGACTGCTGGCGTTTGTCTCGTCCGAAATGTTCTCGCCCTTCACGCGGCGCTCCGGCGCGCGTTACGCTGTCTACACCGGCGATCAACGCTGGTTTGCCGATAACATCCCGTGCCAGAAGGCGTGTCCGGCGCACACTGACATCTCCCGGTACATTGCACTCATTGCCGACGGACGCTACGCCGACTCGTTCGAGCTGAACCGGGAGAACAACGTCTTCCCCGGCTGCCTCGGTCGCATGTGCGCTCGCCCGTGCGAGACGGCCTGCCGTCGTCAGGTGGTCGATCAGCCGATCGGCATCTGCTATCTGAAGCGTGTGGCGTCTGACTACCGCGGCGAGACGCGCCGCGATGTTGCGCCGCCGTGGAACGGCAAGACCGTCGGTATCATCGGCTCCGGCGCGGCCGGCATGAGCGCCGCCCGCCAGCTCGGTCGCCAGGGCTACCGCGTCACCGTCTACGAGGCTATGCCGGTTCCAAGCGGCATGATGTGGGCCGGTGTGCCGGAGTGGCGTCTGCCGCGCGACGTCATCATGGAAGAGATCGAGATGATCCTCGATCTCGGCATCGACCTGCGCCTGAACACCAAGATCGGCGTGGATATCTCGTTCCAGGATCTGGTAGATAGCCACGACGCCGTCGTCATCGCCGCCGGTAATCAGGCTGTCACGCCGGTACGCATCCCCGGCGAGGACATTCCGGGCGTCGTGCCGGGCCTGACCTTCCTGGAGGAGATCAACCTCAATCTGGTGCCGGACGTCTTCGTCGGCAAGCGCGTCGTCACCGTTGGTGGTGGATTCACCTCGATGGACTGCATCCGCACCGTTCTCCGGATGGGCGCGGAGAAGTCGATCATGACCTACCGCCGCTCGGCACACGAGATTCCGGTCGACGCACTCGAAGTCGAAGAGGCCGAGCTGGAAGGCTGCGAGATCATGTACATGGTCTCGCCGACGCGCTGCATCGCCGGTGATGACGGACACGTCTGCGGCATCGAGTTCGTGCGCAACGAGCTTGGCCCGCCGGACGCCTCGGGTCGCCGCCGACCAGAGCCGGTCGAAGGCTCGGAATTCATCATCGAATGCGATCAGGTCATCATCGCCATCGGCCAGTATCAGGACAATTCGTTCTTCCCGGATGGCTTCTTCCCCGAAGTTGATCGCAGGGGCGTGCCACATGTCGATGCCGAGGGGCGCACAGCACATCCGAAGGTCTTCGCTTGCGGCGACTATGTCACCAACCCGCTGAACTTCATCTCGGCGATCGGTGATGCAAAGCGCGTCGCCGAGCACGTCCACGCCGCACTAAGCGACACTCCGATTCCGGTGCCGGACTTCGAGATCACGCGCGTGCCGATCGAAGATCTGCATACGCCGAATCCGCTGCTGGCCGAGGGCGTCGCCGAGTGGTCGGCCTCCACGATGAGTCGCCGTCTGCGCTGGGGTGATAACTACACCTCGGTGCAGCGCCAGATCATGCCGACGCTGCCGCTTCAGGAGCGCGGACTGTTCGCCGACGAAACAACGCTGGAAGTCGAGTTGGGCTATCCGAAGCCGGTTGGCTTCGACGAGGCCAAGCGCTGCCTGCAGTGCCAGCTCAACATCTTCATCGACGGCGACCGCTGCATTCTCTGCAACGGCTGCGTGGATATCTGCCCGGTCGGCGTGATCGAGATGATCTCGACTGACCGCATCTACTCGATCGACAACGATGTCGAGCTCGCCGAGCTTGCTCGCGGTGAGCTGGGCACGAACGCAGTCGCCATGATTATCGACGAGATCGCCTGCATTCGTTGCGGCGCGTGCGTCGAGTGGTGTCCGACGGAGTGCCTCACGATGGAGCATTACCGGCCGGTGCCGCTGCCAAGTCGCGAATCGACCGACCTGGCGATCGTCGCCGACGGATAACCGCTCCGACGCTACACAAACGGCAGTCCCGTCCGCGGGGCTGCCGTTTGTCGTATATCTCGATAGACCTGCTAGCATGTGCCGATCGCCCGCCCTTCCCACAGGGCGTGCTATGATGGTGTACGTACATCACAACCAGCACATGCCAACAACGTTTTTCGACACAAGAGTCGAGTGCTATCAACAGCACATTCGTCAACGAGGCACGAACAGGAACTGTCGTGAGCAGCCGCTACGTCATCATTCATGGGCACTTCTATCAGCCGCCGCGCGAAGACCCGCTCACCGAGGAAATGCCCTGGGAGCCAGGCGCGCACCCATACCATGATTACAACGAGAAGATTCTGGCCGAGTGTTATCGACCGAATGCCGACCTCGGCAACTTCAGCCGGATGAGCTTCAACATCGGCCCGACGCTGGCGACCTGGATGCGGCGGCATCATCCGAGTGTGTTGCGCCGGATTGCGAATGCCGACCGACTCGCGGTTCGCGAGAGCGGCTTCGGGACGGCAATCGCGCAGGGCTATCACCACACGATCCTGCCACTCGACACGCCCCGCGACCGGCAGACCGAGCTACGCTGGGGAGTCAGGTCGTTTGAGCTGCTCTACGGTCGCAAGCCGCGTGGGATCTGGTTGCCGGAAACGTCCGTCGATCACGCAACACTGCGGGACTGCGCCGATGAGGGTCTGACGTTCACCATCCTGGCATCCGGCCAGTCACGACCGCGAGGGCCGCGATCCGGTGCGTATGCTGTGTCGCTGGGTGGAGAACGAGCATTCACGGTGCTGACCTACGATGCGGGGCTGGGCGGCACCGTCTCATTTGATCCGGCGGCGACCGTCCATGCTAGCGAGTTCGCCGCGCGGCACATTCTGCCGAATCTCAGCCAGGGCGACGGCAGTGCGGCAGCCATCACGATCGCCACCGACGGCGAAGTCTACGGCCACCACCATAAGTTCAAAGACCTGTTTCTGCAGGACCTGCTCGCGCGAAGACTCGCTGAGTATGGGCTGACTCCGGCGTCCGCCGAATCGTTTGTGACCATGCATCCGGCGACGGTCGAGGCGGAGTTGGTGGACTTCACATCGTGGGGCTGCGGCCACCATCTCGCGCGCTGGTCAGATGGCTGCGACTGCACGGCTGGCTCGTCCGCCTGGAAGCGACCGCTGCGCGACGCGTTCGACGCGTTAGCAGCACGAATCGACCACGAATTCGAGGAACGCGGCAGCATGTACCTCATCGACCCGTGGGGTGCCCGCGATGCCTATATCGATGTCGTGGAAGGCGCTGTGTCGTTCTCTGAATGGTACGAGCAGTGGCGGACAAGCCACGGCGACGAAGCGATCGCTCGACAGCTGCTGGAGTCGCAGCGTTTGCGCCTGTCGATGTACGCGTCGTGTGCGTTCTACTGGGAAGCGCTGGATCGGCTGGAGCCGACCTATGGCATTCGGCGTGCTCGCGCTGCGGCGACGCTGCTGGACAACGCTTGCAGCACGAGCCTGGCGTCGGCGTTTCAGCATGATCTCGCAGCGCGGCTGAATCGCCCGGAGCCGCAGGGTCTGGACATCGCAGCAGCCGGATAGGCGAGCGACTGGTGATTGCTCACCAGCCGCCCGATCTGCCTAGATGTTCGGGATGATGTCGTCGGCGATCATCTTGAGACCGTCGATGTCGTCCTGATCGAACGTCTGCAGCATGATGCGCTCGACACCCTGCTTGCCACGCTCCTGGATGAGCTCAATGACCTGCTCGACGGTGCCGGCGAGGTAGCCGCGGTCGCGAACGCGCTCGAACGCTTCCTTCGGCTCGAGGTCGCGCAGCGTTGGCACGATCTCCTGCAGGCGGCGCGTGCGGTCCAGCACCTCGGCCTCGTTGCGACCAATGACATGGCCCAACATCATCGAGCGGTGGATCTCCTCCGGGTCGCGGCCGATGGCGCGGCAGTGCTCGGCCAGCACGGCGCTCTTGTGGTTGTAGGCATCGACGGTCATCGTCGAGACGTTCCACTCTTTGGCGTACTCGGCGACGATGCGGAGCGTGCGCTTCTCACCACTGCCACCGATCAGCATTGGCACGCCGCCCTCAGTCGACGGCACCGAGGTCGTGCGCGCGCCCTGCAGCTGGTAGTACTCACCATCGAACGTCACGGCCTCGCCGGTCCAGAGCAGCTTGATGACCTTCAGCGCCTCTTCAAAGCGATCAAAGCGCTCACGGAGTGGCGGCAGAGGGAAGCCGAACGCCGGATGCTCCTGCTCGTTCCAGCCCGCGCCGATGCCGAACCAGTAGCGTCCGTTCGAGATCTGGTCGAGCGCGGCGGCCTCGGACGCCAGATGGACCGGGTGGCGGAATGTCGTCGGTGAGACGAGCGCGCCGAACTCGACTCGCTCGCTCCAGATCGCAACGGCAGTCAGCGACGGCACGAGCGAGAGGGTTGGACGATCGATCTCGCCCATCACTGAGAACAGGTGGTCGGAGCGCCAGACCGAGTCGAAGCCAAAATCCTCGCCGGCCCGAACGATCTTGTCCCAGCGCTCCCAGGTCAGCCCTTCCTGACCCTCGATCATGATCCCCAGTCGAACCATGTCTCCGTACCTTTCGTTCAATTGACGGTGCGTATCGCAACTATCACAATGTTCCGCCGCCATTGCACGGACGGCGTCATTGCAGCATAACACCTGATCATCAACGGCCCGTGGTTCGGATACTGCGATGGGGGAGTGCCAACGATGGCGCGGCCGGTTTCCGGCCACGGAGGAGGTCATATCGACGCGCACTACAAACAGCACGCCGATGAGATGCGGCAGACATCGCCTCAGCTTCGTGAAGCAGATTCTCGGCACGAACGACACATCCCCGGCGCGGCGGCGCTTCTTCGCGCTCTCGCTGCCGTCGTCGTGCTGTTCGTCGTTCTGCAGGTCTACTCGTGGTTCCGCAAGACGTTCTTTGTCCCGCCGAGCAGCCTCGGCTTCGAACACGCGCGCGAGATCATCCGTCTGCAGCGCTGGCTCGGCATTGGGGTAGATCGGGTCGAGATCCCGTTGCAGCAGCATGTCATTGCGCACCCGTGGCTGATCGATCTGTTCAATCATTACTACCAGCAGATGAAGATCGTCGTGCTGGCTTCGGCCGCGCTCTGCGTCGCGCTGACGCCGGCTGCGTTCTGGCGGGTGGCCCGCGTGTTCGCGCTCACGACGCTGATCGCCTTCCCGATGTACGCGATCTACCCGCTCGCTCCGCCGCGCCTGATGCACGAGCACGGCTATGCGTTCGTCGATACGCTGGCGGTCTACGC